>JBBSAN010001139.1:0-1917 GCA_038252265.1 Chloroflexia bacterium | reverse complement strand
GAAAGACAAGATGGACCTGTCGATAAACATTGCCCTCGGCAGCACCCTCCAGATCGCGCTGTTCGTGGCCCCGGTGCTCGTCTTCCTGGGCTTTTTCACCGGTCACCCGATCAGCCTCGTCTTCACCATGTTCGAGCTGATCGCCATCGCCGTGTCGATCCTCATCGTCAACCTGATCTCGCAGGATGGGGAAACCAACTGGTTCGAGGGGCTGCAATTGCTGGCGGCCTATGTCATCCTGGCGATTGCGTTCTATTTTCACCCCTGATCGCCGTCGCCCTCCCCCAAATGCCGAACGCGAAACCATGGGGTGGTTTCGCGTTCGGCATTTATTGATCCCTTGCCTGGTGCCGGTCTGTCGGCGCGGGCGTTGCGCCGGGGCAATCAGTTTTCGTCGGGCGGCATGGGGTTGCTCGCCCCATCTACAGCGGGCGGCGCTGTGCGCTCCTGCGTGGCCGCGACCGGGGGGGGCATGTGCGCGACGATATCCGCCCGCAGCATTTCCATTTCGGCGATACGGGCGACAATCTGGCCCAGGATTTCGGCGCGGGGACGGCGCTCGTACTCGGCACGCATGTCGAGGATGATCTGAGCCAGTCGCCCCACTTTGCGCACTTGCTCGATCTGATCTTGCGGTTTATACGGGTCGGTGAACGGCACGGGTAACCTCCTGCCTGACGCAGCCAAAATATAGCACCCCTTAGTATAATAGGCGGGCGAATCCCTGTCAATCTCAACAACGCCTGAAATGGGGTATTTTTACCGGTGGTTGCTGGCCCTTTTCCGCGCGGCGACCCCTGGCTAACGTTGCACCGTCCGCCCCGGACGGCGGGCCACTGCTGGCCTGCGGTGGCCCACGCTTGACTCCGCCGGGTGGTCAGTGTAATATAGGCCCGCGTGGGGTACCCTGGGGAACTTCGTATCCGATGAGGCAAGAATGCGCGGTTACTATATTCTGGCGTTTGATGGGGATGGGTTTGAGAATGTCATCTACCCTGCTATGCGCCGGGCCTACTATATGAACGATTTCGGCCCGCTGGAGCGCGCGGCCAACGAATATCCCCAGCTTACCGGCTACCTGGAGTTTTCCCGCGAGTGGGCGGCGCGGGGCTGCCGCCGCCCCCTGAAGCTGTTCACCAAAGGGGTGTGCGAGTACAATGTGAAGTCGCCCGGCATCAGCCGGATCATTCCGCCCGATCCGAGCGATGGGAACGTGGGGAGCTGGGATCAACTGCTGGAAGTGCTGGAGAGTGAAGGGCGCTGCACCCTGATCGGCGTGCCGTGCGGGCAGAACCGGGTGATCCACAGCGACCTGGTGAACCTGTGCCGCTACACCACCGCGCGTGGCCGCCCCTGGGAACTGGGCACCCCGGCCCAGCGCGATTTCATCTACCGGGGTCCCACCGAGGAGCACTATGCCACCTTTGTGGACCTGATCGCGGGCCATCTCTCTGCCGCCGTCGCCGCCTCCGCCGATACGCTGCGCCTCCTCCGCAAGCTGAGCGGAGCCTTCAGCGCCGATATCGAGCTGCATTACACGCCCGATCAGACCGCCTTCCTCGGCTATCTGACGCGGGGTGATGTCCAGACCCTCTACACCGCCCTCGCCGATGTCCACCCCGACGAGCCGCTGGCCGCCCAATACCTGGAATGCCTGCGCGGCTTCCTGGCCGATGCGCTGATGCATGACAGTGGCATGGTGCTGGAAGTGGCTTGACGAGGGACGAGGTACAAGGTATGAGGTACGAGGTACAGACGTTTAAACCTCAAACCTCAGTAACTACTCAGCCACTATATGGCGGATCATGATGTATGCCAACCACAACATGTTGTGGTTCCACGCCGGGAACCGACGGTCCAAAATGGCATTTTGGATGCTTTTTCTCGGCGGCGTTCCTACATATTGTGGTGCATCCT
>JBBSAN010001138.1:0-1919 GCA_038252265.1 Chloroflexia bacterium | reverse complement strand
TGCCGCCGGTGGGTTCCGCCCCCCAGCCGATGTGCCCGGCGCACCGATCAAGGATAATAGCACAGCCGGTCGCGCCGATGTTGCCGGTCACACACTGCCCGCGCCGCAGGGCCGGGCCAGGGAAAGGAAGGAGAAAGACCTGTGTTCATGAATGAATACATCGTTGAGGTCGTCAACCGCCAGTGGCAGGATGAGCGACGCGCCGAAGCCCGCCAGCAACGGTTGCTCGCCCGGCTCCTCCGCCGCCAGAGCGGTCAGAGCGCCGCCCGGCAGCCCGCCACCCTCGACGCCGATCTTCAGCACCGGGTGACGACCCGCTAGGCCCACCCGGCCAGAACCTACAACGGGCGACCCTCTCGCGGGGGTCGCCCGTTTGTGTTAGCCGAGCGTCGCCCGCCAGGCAGCCAGTTCCTCGGCGTGTTCCGCGTTGTGCGCGACCGTGCCCTCTAACACCGCGAGCAGGCTGTACTCCGAATCATAAGGCGGCCCGCACGACGCGGCGAGGTCGGCGTCGGTCAGCGCGGCAATGGCCGCCAGATAATCGGCACGGGTCTGATCGAGCGCTGCGCGGAGGGCGGACAGGGGTCGATCGCGCCAGGTCGCGGTCGCCCCGGCGTTGGCCTTGTCCACGTCCGCGTCCAGCGCCCCGATGGTCGGGGTGCCGCCCGTCGCCCGGTGTTGCAACAGGTCCAGCTTGGCCCAGTCCCAAAGGAGCAGATGGGCCAGCACATCGCGGACGGAGGGGCCATCGGGCGAGGTCGGCTGCTCCATTTGCGCGTCGCTCAGCCCGGCCAGGGCGTCCAGCACATCCTGGCGGGTATAGTGCAGCTTCGCCAGCAACGCGTCTTTCGTGGGGAGGGGGGTCGTCATGGGGATATGCCTCCAGCTAAAGTTAATGCTTGGATTCTACAGCCCAGGATTTTCCAGCACTCGCCGCTGCTCAATCAAAACCAACCCGGCCAAAATCCCGACGGCAATCATCGCACAACTGACAAACAGGGCAATAATGCCACGACCAATCCCGAACGGCGTAAAATCAAGCAGCGGGGCTTGTACCATGCGAAAGAGGGCCAAGCCAAAAATGTTGCCAACCAGTTGGGCAATCAGCCAACTTGGACTGAGACGCTGGATTGCCCAGGCAGCGAACAGGGCTGGCAACAGCGCTACTATCAGGGCAATCAGCCAATCCTCCAACGCCGGTTTGCCAATGAGAATCCATCCGGTATCGGTGCGTCCAATCAAGGTATTAGTGAGGTATTGGATGAGCAACGCCCCGCAAAACGCGACCGCAAAAGCGAGCGTGTACATGCGGGCTGTTATCCGACGCGGTAGGGGGGCGAGCGTCGGGAGTGGCTGGGTCGGTCGAGGGTCGAGGGGAAGAGCGGCGGAGAGTTGCTCTGGGGGCGCGGCCAGGGTAGCTAACACTGTTTGGAGTTGTGCTGCGCAGGTGCTGCCCGGCACGAGGTCGCGGGCCGTCTCGATCAGCGTGCGGAGGGCAGCGGGACTCCAGGCATCAGCAGCACGTAGCATGTTCGCCAGATCCACAATCTTGGCCTCGTCGCGCACCACGGTACCCGCCAAGGCCGGGGGCAAGTCCTGAAGCAACAAGGTGCGGCCATCGAGCGTATCGAGCACGACCATAGTCTCTAGCGCGGCCAGCAAGTCACTGCGGGTGGCATGATCCAGCAAGCCCATAGGGCGTCCCCTGTGGAGGGAAAGGACGCAGCGCCCCAATGCCGCGCTGCGTCCTCTGAGCAATTAGTCCACCTGCACCACAATCGCGTCGCCCTGCGCCGTGCCGGAGCAGATAGCGGCCAGGCCGATGCCGCCGCCGCGCCGCTTCAGTTCGTAGCAGAGGGTCATCAGGATGCGCGCGCCGCTGGCCCCGATGGGGTGGCCGAGGGCGATGGCCCCGCCGT
>JBBSAN010001137.1:0-1920 GCA_038252265.1 Chloroflexia bacterium | reverse complement strand
TCCCCAAGGATCATAGACCGCCCAGAAGATCCTTCGCTGCGCTCAGGATGACACCTTCTTATATTCAGCAGATCCGCCTTCTATAAGCATGTTTCCTGGTTTGTTAACCTGGTTTGCTATCTATGGGGCGTCCACCCGCCGGGTTACTGCGTCATCGTCACTTTCCGCAGCGTGCGCGGCTGTTCGGGGTCGTAGCCTTTGGCGCGGGTCAGGTGGTAGCAGTAGAGTTGTGCGGGGACGATGGCGACGAGCGGGGTCAGCCATTCGGGCAGACCCGGCGGGAGGCGCAGGCGGGCAGGGGTCAGGCTCAGCGCCTCTTCGTTGTCGGACACCACCAGCAGATCCGCCCCGTAGTCGTCGCGCAGGCGGCGCAGCAGGGCCAGTTGGTCGGCAAAGACCGCGCCATCGGGGGCCAGCGCCAGCACGGGGAATCCTTCTTCGAGGATGGCAATCGGGCCGTGCTGGAAGTCGGCGGTTGAATAGACATCGGCCAGGATGTAGGTCAGTTCCTTGAGCTTCAAGGCCCATTCCTGCGCTGTAGCATAGTTATAACCCCGCCCCAGCACCACACAATGCCCGATGGCCCGGTGCTGCTCGGCCAGCCGGGCGGCATCGGCATCCAGCGCCAGCGCCGCCGCGACCGCCTCCGGCACCCGCGCCAGCGCCGCCAGATCGTCGGGAGGGTTCCCGGCCATCGCCGCCGACAGGGCAGCCAGGGCCAGCAGTTCGGCGGTGTAGGTCTTAGTCGCCGCCACGGCCTGCTCCCGGCCCGCGCTCACATCCAGGGTGAATTCGGCGGTCTGGGCCAGGGGCGAGTGCGGGTCGTTGGTCACCGCCAGGGTCAGCGCGCCTTGCCGCCGCCCCTCGGCCAGCACCCCGACCACATCAGGCGATTGCCCCGACTGCGAAATGCCGACCACCAGCGCCTTCGCCACGCGGGGCGCGGCGGGGTACATGCTGAACAGCGACGGGGCGGCCAGCGCGACCGGCAGCCGGTTGCGCGACCCCCAGACATACTGGGCGTAGACCCCGGCATGGTCCGACGTGCCGCGCGCCGCCAGGAACACAAACTCGATGTCGCGCCCGGCGATGGCCGCCGCGATGGTCTGTACCTGATCCATCTGCGTCGCCAGCCAATGCTCTAGCACGGCGGGCTGCTCGAAAATCTCGTCTCTCAGGCCCATACTCTCGCGACCTCCTCCGTGGCGTAGACAAACTCGCCACCGACCATCGTGGCCGCGACAGCGCGATCCGCCGTCAGCACGGTCAGGTCGGCGGCGTAGCCGGGAGCGATTTGCCCAACCATATCCCCTAAGCCCAGCCCCTCCGCCGGGACGGTCGTCACCGAAGCAATGGCCGCCTCCGGCGCGCAGCCGGTGTACGCGATCAGGTTCCGCACCGCCTGATCCAGGCGGAGCAGGCTGCCCGCCAGCCGCCCATCGGCCAGCCGGGCGCTGCTACCGTCTACTGTGACTTCCCAATCGCCCAGACGGTAGAGGCCGGACGGCATCCCCAGCGCGGCCATTGCATCGGTGACGAGATTGAACCGGGCCGGGCCGATAGCGGCCCAGGCCAGCGCCACCATCTGCGGGTGGATGTGCAGCCCATCCACGATGATCCCCACAGTACAGCTCCCCCCGGTCAGCAGCGCCCCGGCCAGCCCCGGTGCCCGGTGGTCGAGCGGGGGCATGGCGTTGAACAGGTGGGTGCCGTAGGTGATCCCCGCCGCGAAGCCCGCCTGCGCCTCCTCCAGCGTCGCCATCGAGTGCCCGGCGCTGACCACGACGCCCCGGTCGCGCAACAGCGTGACGACCGGCAGTGCCCCCGGCAATTCGGGGGCCAGTGTGACCAACCGCACCCCTTGCGCGGGCGACCAATCGGCTACCGCCCCGGCGTCGGGCAGGCGCAGGTGGGCCGGAT
>JBBSAN010001136.1:0-1923 GCA_038252265.1 Chloroflexia bacterium | reverse complement strand
CGCCTCAACGCGACCCTTCTCCGGCTAAACCCTTTTCAGCCCGCGGCCGGGTTTAATCCCGTATACCCCGCCCCACGGGGCTAGGGGGGTGTACGGGGCGATGGCGCCCCGCGGTTTGCGGGGGGCCCGGGGGGGGGGGGGGGGGGGTCCAGGCACCGGATTCGGGGGGCAGCGGGCCGGGAGTGGCGGAGCACGCTACAGCAGCGACAACGAGCCGACCGGGCGGGTCTTCGGCGGCAGCGGGCGCAGCAGCACCGGCAGTGGCAGCGGATCTGGCAGTGGCGGGGGCAACTACCGCGAACCCCCCAGCCGCACGCCACAACCTCCGGCCCGCACACCGAACCGGTCGGCCAATCCCCCGCCACCTCCCACGCCGCAGCCGACCGGCTTTCGCGCCGGGGACAAAGTACGGCACGCCACCTTTGGCGACGGGATCGTGGTGATGACCAAAGCTGCCGGAGGCGGGGATGAAGAAGTCACGGTGGCCTTCGCCGGGCAGGGGGTCAAGCGCCTGCTGGCAAGCATGGCCCATCTCGAAAAGCTGTAAGATCGGCAACGACCCGCCGGACCTGGCCTCCCGTATCAGCAAGGACACATAGTGTGCCCCGGCAACGGGTTGGCCCGATCCAGGCGGGTCGCGTTTTGATGAGGTAAAGATCAGCCGCTACGCAGGGCCGAAGCACCCCATCGGCTTAATAGTGCAAGCTGTGCGTCGTGGAAGCCGCCGCTGCGGCAGTGGCGAACGCCAGGCGCTGCTGCTCCTGCACAAAATCGGTGGCTTCCGCGCAGGTGTGAAACAGGTTGGGTGCCGCCCCGCCGATCACAGCGGCCAGGCGCAGGTTCATCCGCGCATAGATGTCGGCGGAATGCGCGGCAAACACGACCTGGCTGGTCGCACAGAAGGTGCGGAGCGCGTTCCCATACTGGCGCATCACCTCGGTCTCGACTCGCCAGGAGTCGAAATTGGCGACCAGATAGATCGGCTTCCGCAACGGACGCACATAATCATCCAGGACATTAAACAACTGCCGGACTTCTACCTCGTTGACGAGCACGCCATCAAAGCGTGCTTCAACGAGGTTCGTGCGATGGTTATACTTGCAATCGACGGTGAAGGCCATGTTCCACCCCGGCGTGTCTAGGGCGTGCGCGCCAACAGCAGACCGCCCGACGACGATGCGCGGCTCCCTCCCCCGAGAGCCGTAAGACCCCTATTCCCCCATGCTGCACTATGCTGATCACCCGTCAAGCTGCGCCTGGCGGGGTACTTATGAAGCGTATGAAAGTTAATAATCAGTAATTTCCGGCCAATTCGCTGTCATGCTATAGAGAGGAGGGGGTTCACCAGAACCCGATCTCATTATAGCAAGTCTTAGGCCACCTGTCCAGTGACACACGGCACAATTCTTGAGTAGCACTGCCATAACCCTGATCCTGTGATCGGAGGAACGCTTGTGTCCCACCGAGGCCCGTTGTCCATTTTGTTTGTCTTCGCCTGGATTGTCGTGGGCGGCGAAGAGACCGAGGTACGCCTGCTGGCCCGCACGCTGCCCCCCGACCGCTACCAGATCAAAGTCGTGGGCTGCTTCCGCAAGCCCAACATGCCCCGCACCACGACCGACCAACTACGAGCGTTGGGCGTGGAGGTAGACGAAACGCCCTACACGCTCAGCTACGAAGACACGGTGGTCTACCTGCGCGACCGGATCCGCCGCGAACAGCCTGCGGTGGTGGTGGCGGTGCAGGGGGTGCGTGACATCATTGACGCCTACCGCCGGCTCCAGCCCGCCGAACGCCCGCCCCTGATCGAGCATGGCGGCCTGGTGGACGAAGCAGGCGTCACCGCGAAGGACTTCACCACCCGCTATGTCGGCGTGTGGAGCGCGATCACCGCCGCCGCCGCGCCGCTGCTGGCCGACCCGG
>JBBSAN010001135.1:0-1929 GCA_038252265.1 Chloroflexia bacterium | reverse complement strand
GCTTCGGCCCGCTCGAGGCCCGAGGGATTGGTGTTGTTGGGTCGGGTGCCGTAGCTGGTCGTGTAGTTGGCGGTGAGGGTGATGATGCCGAACGCCTCACTGTAGGTCAGCGAAGGCCGGACGCTCAACAGCAAGGCCATCACGCCGGAGACGTGCGGCGTCGCCATGGAAGTGCCCGAGATCGTGCCGTAGGTGCTGTTCGGGAAGCTGGAGCGCACGTTGACGCCCGGCGCGACCACATCGGGCTTGATGATCCCACCGTAGCACGAGGGGCCACGGCTAGAGAACCCGGCGATGGGATAGGCCGGGTTAGCCGCGCTGATCGCCCCGACGCCGACGGTGAACGGGTAGCCACCCGGCGAACCGACGGTGCCGACCCCCGGCCCGGCGTTGCCATTGGCGAAGATCGGGAAGATCCCCGCGTCGATCCAGGCTTTGAGGATCAGCCAGCTATCGGTGTTCGCGCATTCATTGTCGCCCCAGGAGTTGGTGACGATGCGCGGGCGTAGCGCCGGGTTGCGGTTCTGCCGGTTCAGGTCCCACGGCGCGAGCATGAAGTCTTCCGCGACGGTGATCTCTTCGTTGCCCGACGAGCCGCCGTTGGGGAAGACTTTGGACGCGATCCAGTTGGCCCCCGGCGCGACGCCAATCTGATTGGTCAGGCTGGCATCCTCGCCCAGGACGGTGCCCATCGTGTGGGTGCCATGATCGGTGTCGTCATAGGGCACGTTCTGCGGCGGGGCATCCTGGCGGGCGTCCCACCAGTTGTAGTTGTGGTCGAAGTTGCCGCCGCCGAGATTGCCGCGATACTGGCGGACCAGGGCGGGATGGTCATACTGCACGCCGGTGTCAATGCTGCCGACGGTGATGCCCTGGCCGCGATAGCCCAGCGCCCAGAGCTGCGGCGCGTGGACCGTGCTCACGCCAATCTCGACGGCGTTGGGGCTGCTGGCGTTGAGCAGATTCGTAGCAGCAGCGGGCCAGGCCACCGTCGCGCCTTCCATTAGTTGGTACCGGTGGTCCGCCTCGACGGCTTCTACTTCCGGACGCTTGGCGATCTCCATCGCCGCTGCCGCGTTCCCATGCACGAACATGGCGTTGATGATGGTGAAGCGCGTGACCTTCGTCGCGTTGCCGTTGCTTATTTGGGTATTCACCACCGCGAGCACGGCGGGCTGGGTTGCGTTCGCCACGTTTTCCAGTTGGCGGAGGACATACTCCCCTTTGGCGACCCAATCGGTGATGTTGTTCGAGGTGTCGGCCTGCTGCTTCAGGCGGACCATAAAGCCCTGGACCGCGCCGGGATTCTGATTCCATTGGGCCAGCAGGGTTGGGCTTATTTTTGGCAAGGGGGTGTCGCTGATCGGGTTTGGTGCGGCCTCCGGGGGCGTGCCGCCGACAATCCCCAGGGCACAAGAGCTAGCCCAACCAGTAGAACAGCCAGAATAGCCAGGATCGAAGCTTTACGCATGGACTGTGAACTCCTTTCAGATACGAGAGACTTAGAGTACATTCGCGATAAACCGGCCATATGACGATGAAGTCGGATCGGGATCGATCTGCGCTGGCCCTTCGCGGGCGTACCTATTCTAACAGACTTGCGAGCATAAGGCTACTGGCGTAGCCGAGGAAAATTCTCCGCTTCGCCGGTAAAGTGCTGTCAGGGGAGTAGACATCTACTCCCCTGACAGGGTGTTATTCAGGGACGATCGTCCGCCAGGGTTAGCGTGGCGAGGCCGCCGCCGGGGTGGAGCAGTTGGGGAAGAAGGCGGAGGCCGCGATCTTCGCCATCTGCCCACGGGTGGCATTGTTGTTCGGGCGGAAGTAGGGCCGGTTGCCGGGCGCGACGCACGGCTCGAACGGCCCGCCACAGGGGTAGCCGCTGATGATCCCCCGCACCGCCATCCGCTCGATGTAGAGATAGAACGT
>JBBSAN010001134.1:0-1939 GCA_038252265.1 Chloroflexia bacterium | reverse complement strand
GTAGCACGGGGGGCGTGGGGTTAGGAGATGGGGGTTGGTGACGAGGGATGAGGTATGAAGTTTGAAGTTTGAGGTGCGAACTGCTCATACCTCGTCACCAACCCCCATCCCCTGCGCCCGCATTGCTCATTCCGCCGCCCCGCCGTATAATGGCAAGGCCAGCGAGCCTGGCGCAGGAGGAGTGCCCATGCAGAACCGAACCCCCAACCCGGCCACCCCGCCCACCAACGGGCCGGGGCTGTCGCCTGCCGCCACGCGGGCGGCGGCGCGGGCGGCGACCGACGCGGTGCGCCGAGCCGCCCAGCCCCTCCAACCGGGGGCCGTGTCGGCAGAGGGCCCGGCCTTCATCACCGCCAAGCCTGCCCAGCAGGGGCGGCGCGACACGCTCAACATCCGCACGGTGCAGCACAGCACGCTCACCTGGCTCGATGTGCAGCGCCCCGGCCAGGCCGAAATCGAGTGGCTCCAGGCGCACTATCCCGGCTTCCACCCGCTCCATTTCGACGACATCACCAGCCGCATCCAGCGCCCCAAGCTGGACGAACGCGACGATTACATCTTCCTGGTCCTCCACTTTCCGGTCTACAACAAGATCACCCGCCTGACCACCGCCAGCGAAGTGGACATTTTCGCCGGGCCGGGCTACCTGATCACCGTCCACTCCGGCCACTTGCGCCCGCTCTTGCGCCTGTTCAACCAGGTCCGCGACGATGCCGAGCAGCGGGCGGCGGTGCTGGGGCGCGGCTCCGGCTACCTGCTCTACATGATGATCGATAAGCTGGTGGAGTATTGCTTCCCCATCCTGAACAAGATCGACCAGAACGTCGAGCAGGTGGAGGACGCGATCTTCAGCGAGAACGCCCGCCAGACGGTGCAGGAGATTTCGCTGATCCGGCGCGACATTATCGCCTTCCGCCGGGTGATCAAGCCGCAGATCAGCGTGATCGCCGGGCTGGACCGCCGAGCGCAGGCGCTCATCCCCCTGCTGGGCGAGGACCTCAGCGAATATTTCGGGGACCTGAACGACCACCTGGCGAAAATCTGGGATACGCTGGAAGATTACAAGGACGTGATCGAGGGCCTGAGCGACACCTATAACTCGCTGACCAGCACGCGGATCAACGACGTGATCAAGGTGCTGACCATCCTCTCGGTCATCCTCCTGCCGCTCACCCTCGTCTCCGGCATCTACGGCATGAACTTCGCCATCTTGCCCGGCTCCGAACACCCCTACGGCTTCTGGATCACGCTGGCGATCATGGGACTGATCGTCCTCGCCATGCTGGCCTATTTCAAGTTCCGCCACTGGATTTAGACGAGGTTTGACGAAGTTTGAGGTTTGAAGTTTGAGGTACGAGGTACGAGGTATGAGGTATGGTATACGGATGCCGACAGTTATCGAGCTAAAATATCGGTGGAATCCAAGCTAATCGCAACCGGAGTAGTGAACCAACGGACTCTGTCATCCTGAGCGCAGCGAAGGATCTTCTTGGCGGTCCGTGGTGCCGAGGGCAAAATCCCGATATCCCTGGACGACCTGGTGGCCCCAACAAGATCCTTCGCTGCGCTCAGGATGACACCTTTTATATTCAACAGACGCAGCTTCTACAGGCCTATTTTCCGATTTAGTACCTTACGGGGACAACCAGCCAAAACCCCTGAGGCGCACGTACTTCAAACCGCAAACCTCAAACCTCAAACCTTCGTCGTCTATTGCCCCACTTCGAGCCGGGACACCAGGCGCGGGGGGAAATGGAGTTCGCGCATCCGGGCCTGGGTTTGGGCGATGGGGTACTCGACACGGTGATAGATGATTGCGTCGGCATCGGTGTCGTAGATAGCGTAGTGGGCGCGAGGGTCGCCGTTGCGAGGCTGGCCCACACTGCCGGGGTTGAGGATCAGCCGCTCGTGGTCCAGCGGGATGCTGACGCCCGGCTCC
>JBBSAN010001133.1:0-1942 GCA_038252265.1 Chloroflexia bacterium | reverse complement strand
TGCCGCAGCGCCGCGCGGGCGGTTTGGTCGGCGGGGGTCAGTTGTGTTAGCTGTTCAATCGTTGCCATACGTGCCCCACGTCAATGCTCAATCCTGAGATCCCGACCTAACGATTACTCCCCTTTGTAGGATATGGCTCTGCCCATTGATGGTCGAGTTGCCCCGGCGTCGGGGTCGCCCGATCATCAATGGGCAGCGCCATATCCTACAGACGGCACGAAGGTTTACGTTGGGATGACCGTCAGTCCTCCGCGTTTACCCCTCCGCGCTGGGGAGGTACCAGCCGACGGTGCGGTTGTCGGCGTTGAGGTACTGGGTGACGACGCGCTGCACATCGGCGGGGGTGACGGCGGCGAGGCGGTCGAGGAAGGTGGCATAGAGATCGGCGCTGCCGACTACTTCCAGGTAGCCCAGAATGTAGCCCAGGTTGGTGACGCTTTCGCCGGTGTAGACGAACTGGGCGCGGGCCTGGCGGATCGCTTTCGCCACTTCTTCGGCGGGGGGCGGGGTGGTCGCCAGCTTGTCGATCTCGGCCAGCAGGGCGTCTTCGATGCGGCGCTGGGTGGGTTCGGCGTCGGAGCCGGGGCGGGCGCTGGCCCCGACGGAGAAGAGGTGCGGGTCGCGGGTGAGGCGGAAGTGCGACCCGGCGCTGGTAGCGATCTCGGGCACGACCAGGGCGCGATAGAGGCGGGCGCTGCGGCCCAGGCCCGCCCCACTGCCGAAGCCCATCGCCTTGGCCCCCGACAGGAGCGCGTCCACCACCATCAGCGGGTAGATGTCGTCATGACCGGCGGCGGGGGCGTGGAAGACCATCTGGAGCGACGGGCTAGAGCCGGGCTGCCGCCAGATGAGGCGGCGCTCGCCCTGCTGCGGCGGCTCGATGGCGCGCACCGGCGGGATACCAGGGTTGGCCGGAATCGCACCGAAGAACTCTTCGACGCGGCCCAGCAGGTAGGCGGTGTCGAAGTCGCCCACGGCGACGATGATGGCGTTGTTGGGGGCGTAGTAGGTCTTGTAATGCTGGTAGAGATCGTCGCGGGTCATTGTTTCGAGGTCACACTTCCAGCCGATGGTGCTGACGCCGTAGGGGTGGACCTTGAAGGCGGCGGCGCTGATCTCTTCGCCCATGTTGAAATCGGGATCGTTCTCGTGGCCCTCGCGTTCGCTGATGATGACGGTGCGTTCGCTGGCGACCTCGTCCACGTCGAAGCGGGCATTGACGATGCGGTCGGCCTCGATGCGCAGGGATAGTTCCCAGCGGTCACTGGGCAGAGTTTCGTAATAGGTGGTGAAGTCGTCCCAGGTCATGCCGTTCAGCACGCCGCCGTTGGCCGCGACCAGGCCGTGGACGGTGCCGGCGGGCATGTTCGGGGTGCCTTTGAACAGCATGTGCTCGACCCAGTGCGAGATGCCGGTGATGCCGCCGTGTTCGTTGCGGACTCCGACGCGGTACCAGATCCAGAAGCTGACGACGGGGGCGCTGTGGCTCTCGTGGGTGAGCACGGTCAGGCCGTTGGACAACAGATGGCGCTCGAAGGCGCTATGCGCGGCGGGGGCCGTGTGGCCGTTCTCCGCTGGTGTTGGCATTGTGGGGGTCGCCGGGGGGGCGACCGTGGTGTCGGTCATGGGTTGGGTTGCTCCTTTTTGTGGGCGAACTTGGTGGTGTATTATACCAGAGTCGGGGGATGGGGGTTAGGGGTTGGTGACAAGGTACGAGGACTGAGGACTGAGGACTGAGGACTGAGGACTGAGGACTGAGGACTGAGGACTGAGGACTGAGCGATGCGCTTCCTGACCGGGCGGTGTCATCCTGAGCGCAGCGAAGGATCTTCTGGGCGGTTTACAATCGTTGGGGAAGACCGGGATCTTCGTGGGCTATCAGGCAGCCCCAACAAGATCCTTCGCTGCGCTCAGGATGACACCATCTCATCCCCAGCCCCGA
>JBBSAN010001132.1:0-1948 GCA_038252265.1 Chloroflexia bacterium | reverse complement strand
GCGGTTCGCCCAGGCCGGGGTAGACCGGGCGCAATCAGCCCTCGATAAGCTCCAGGTCGGGCCGACCGCGCAAGACCGCCAGGCCGCGCAGGCCAACGTGGACCAGGCGCAAGCCGCGCTCGACAAGCTGAAAGCCGGGGCGACTACCGAGGATCTGGCCGCTGCCCAGGCCGGGGTGGACCGGGCGCAGGCCGCGCTCGACAAGCTGAAAGTGGGGGCCACCGCGCAAGATCTGGTCGCCGCGCAGGCCGGAGTGGACCGCGCCCAGGCCGCGCTCGATAAGCTTCAGGCCGGGCCGAACGCCGACGATCTCGCGGCAGCCCAGGCCGGGGTAAATCGCGCCCGCGCCCAGTTAGCCGACCTCAAAGCCGGGCCGACGCTGGAAGCGATCCGTGAGGCTCAGGCCGGGGTGGACCAGGCCCGCGCCAACCTGGACAAAGTGAAGCAAGGCGCGACCCCGCAGGACATCACCCAGGCCGAGGCGCAGGTGAAAGCCGCCCAGGCCGCGCTCGACCTGAAGCAGCAGGGAACCAGCGCCACCGACCGGTCCATCCTCGAAGCCCAGGTGCAGCTTTCAGAGCTATCGGTCGCCAACGCCCAGGCCCAGGTAGACGACGCCCAGCTTAAGGCCCCGTTCGCCGGGACGGTGCTGGCGATCAACTTCAAAGCGGGCGAACAGACCGGCGGGCAGCCGGTGGTCGAGATGGCCGACCTGCACACCCTGCGGGTGACCGCCGACATTGACGAGATCGATGTCGGGCGGGTCGCCCCCGGCCAACCGGTCACGGTCACGCTCGACGCCTACCCCGGCGAGCGGCTGCCCGGCGCGGTGGAGCGCCTGGCGCTGGGGGCCACCCAGAAGCAGGGCAGCACCATCTATGAGGCGACGATCGTCTTCACCCCCACCGCCACCATCCAGCCCCGCGCCGGGATGGCCGCCAATGTGAAAGTGACCGCCCAGCGCAAAGACCATGTCTTACTGGTGCCCAATCGCTCCCTGGAAACCATCGGCTCCAGCCAGTTCGTCACTGTGCAGGAGGGTAGCACCGGGCACAAAGTAAAAGTGGAAACCGGCCTCGCCAACGCCACCGACACCGAAATCATTGACGACGGCACCCTGCGCGAGGGACAAGCGGTGGTCGTGCGGTGACGTGCTGGGGTTGGGAGTTGGGGGTTGGGGTTGGTAACGGGAAACGTGATGCGTATTGCCTATTATCTAACCACGAACCACGAACCACTCGTCACGAGCCACCAACCCCCAACCCCCAGCCCCCGTCTACGGCTGATCGCCCGTATTGGTCGGGTAGCCCGCGCCGTTCCAGGCGTTCCAGCCACCGAGTAACACCTTCAAGTTATCATAGGAAAAGCCGTAGGTATCGTGGAGCTTTTGCGCCACACGGGCGCTTTCATTCTCCGCCGGTCATTGGCAGTAGGCGATAATCAGCTTGTCTTTCGGCAGTTCCGCGATGCGCGCATCCACATCGCTTTCGGGGAACGAAATCGCCCCCTTGATGTGCCCGTTGTTGTACGTCTCGGCGGCGCGGACATCAATGATCAGCGGGCGCTGGGCCGGGTCGTCATACAGCTTCTTGAACGCATCCAGGCTCATGCGCGGCGGGGTGTCACCACTGGAAGGGGTCGGCGCGGTGATGCTGGGGAAGACCAGCGCGATAGGCGTAGCGGTATCGGAGGGAAAGACCAACGCGACCGGCGTGGTGGTCGGGGAATAGGTGGTGCTGGCTGTCGTGAGCACCCCGAGCAGGGCGAGGGCTACGCCGCCGAGACAGCAGACCAGCAGCACGGCCACAGCGATCCCGGCCACGATCAGCGGCGTGCGGTTGGGACGCGGCGGGGCGGGCGGAGGCGTCCACGCAGGCATATTGGCCCCAGGCAGGGGGGCGGCCGGCGGGGGGGTCCACACCGGAGGGTCTGCGGGGGGCGGGAGTGC
>JBBSAN010001131.1:0-1950 GCA_038252265.1 Chloroflexia bacterium | reverse complement strand
GCAACCAGCTTGCGGATATGGCGGTCCCGGCCCGGCGGTGCGGCTATGCTCCAGCCCTGCAAAAACGACAACCCACGCTCGATGCGCGGTTGCAGCCATAAAACAGTGCGGCTGATTACCCAGGCGCCGCCCCAGATCGCCACCACCAGCGCCACCACCGTCAAGGCGAGTCGTGTTGCCACCGCTTCCGCTAATTTCAGTGATGCGCCGAAGACGACTCCGGGCAGAATGTAAGCGGGCGCCCAGCCGAGCGCCGACACGATATTCGTCAGATAGAAGCGCGCCGGGGGCATGCCGAGCATGCCGGCGATCACCGGAATAAGCGGGCGCATCGGCCCGACAAAGCGACCCAGCAAGATGCTTTTGGCGCCATGCCGGTGAAAGAACACCACGCCCCGGTCTATCAGTTGCGGGGAACGGCTAAAAGGCCAGAGGGTTTGCAACTGCTCGCGGTAGTGGCGCCCCAGCCAGTAGCTGATGGCATCGCCAGCAATGGCGCCCGCCGCAGCCCAGGCCAGCGCAGCCCACAAGTTCACCGCGCCTGCGGCGGCCAGGGCCCCGATTCCGAACATCACCACCGTGCCGGGAACGAACAAGCCCACCAGAGCCAGCGATTCGGACAGAGAAACAAGGAAAATCGCAATGCCAACCCAGTAGGGATGCTGTGCGATCCAGATCAATAGCGGATGAGTGGTAAATAGATCCATCTATGCTCTCGCCTTCTCCTGCTTGCGGAGAAAGGAGGCGGCCTCGCCTCTCCCCGGGAAGCGGGATCAGGTGGCTTTGCCCGCTCCGAGATATTGGCTGAACCAGTGTGCGGCGTGGTGGGCAACCTGCTCCAGCGTGCCGGGTTCCTCGAACAAATGGGTGGCGCCGGGGACGATCACCAATTCCTTTTCACACGTCAAAAGCCGATAGGCTGCCTGGTTGAGACCGATCACTGCGTCGTCGAATCCCCCCACGATCAGGAGTGTGGGGGCCGCAACCTTGCCCAGGGCTTCCTCGCCGGCAAGATCGGGGCGTCCGCCGCGCGAGACGACTGCGGCGATCTTCCCCATTTCTTCCGCCGCCGCCTGTAACGCTGCCGCCGCGCCAGTGCTGGCGCCGAAATAGCCGATGGCAAGGGATTGCGTGGCAGGCTCGCCTTGCAGCCAGCTTGTTGCTTCGATCAAGCGCCTGGTCAGCAGCGGAATGTCGAAGCGGGTGGCGTAGTCTTCGTCTTCTTGCCGGGTCAGCAGGTCGATCAACAACGTGCCCAGGCCGGCATCGCGCAGCACCCGCGCCACGTAGTTGTTGCGCGGGCTCAGGCGGCTGCTGCCGCTGCCGTGGGCGAACAGCACCACGCCCGGCGCGTGCGGTGGAATCTCCAGCATGCCGTCCAGAACGGCCGGGCTGGCCGGGATGCTCACCAGCCTGGAAATGGCCTCGGTGGTCATGGGCTAGCCCTGAAGGCGCTCATCACCACCGGGATGCGGCGCGGCCCGAACGCCTCGGTGAATTTTTCGTAACGCCCGGCAATCGCCGTGCCGCAATCCGGGCAATGCCCGTCATCGGTCAACGTATAGGCGTTGATCTGGTACCAGTCGCGCACGATCAGGGCCTTCTTGCACGACGGGCAATAGGTGGTGTCACCCTCCTGGTCGTGCACATTGCCGGTATAGACGTAGTGCAGCCCTTCTTTTATGGCGATGCGGCGGGCGCGGCCCAAGGTTTCCCGTGGCGTCGCAGGCACATCCATCATCTTGTAATCGGGGTGGAAGGCGGAGAAATGCAGCGGCACGTCCGCCCCCAGTTCCTTGAATACCCAGCGGGAGAGGGCGGTGAGTTCCTCGTCCGTATCGTTGTGGCCGGGAATCAGCAGGGTAGTGATTTCGACCCAGACCTGAGTTTCGCGTCGCAGGTAGATCAGTGTGTCGAGAATGGGCTGGAGGTGACCGCTGCACAGATTTT
>JBBSAN010001130.1:0-1951 GCA_038252265.1 Chloroflexia bacterium | reverse complement strand
GGTCAGTTCGTGGTCGGGTCGTTCTTCGCCTCCGACAACACCTGTCCCATCTGCCGGGCCGGCTACCAGAGCCGGTGCGTCCACAGCCAGCCCATCGGTGCCGAGGGCGCGCAGGCAGAGTGGCTGCGCGTGCCGCTGGCGGACGGCACCCTGGTAGCGACCCCGGACCTCCCGCCCGCTGATCTGATCCCCAGCCTGCTCGCCGCATCGGACGTGCTGGGCACCGGCTGGTTCGCCGCCGTCGCCGCCGAGGCGGGACCCGGCAAGACGGTCGTGGTCGTCGGCGACGGCGCGGTCGGGCTGCTGGCGGTGCTGGCGGCCCGGCAGTTGGGTGCCGAGCGGATTATTGCGATGAGCCGCCACGCACCGCGCCAGCGGCTGGCCCGCGAATTCGGCGCGACCGACATCGTCACCGAGCGCGGCGATGCGGGCGTGGCGAAGGTCAAGGAACTCACCGACGGGCTGGGCGCGCACGCGACCATCGAGGCCGTCGGCACCCAGGAGTCGATGCTACAGGCGATCCGCTCGACCCGGCCCGGCGGTTACGTCGGCTACGTCGGCGTCTCCCACGGGGTGGAACTGCCCGGCGAGGAGCTGTTCTTCGCCGAAGTCCATCTGCACGGTGGCCCGGCCCCGGTACGCCGCTTCCTACCTGATTTGATCGACCGAATCTGGAACCGCCAGATCGACCCCGGCAAGGTCTTTGACCTGGCGCTGCCGCTGGCGGAGGTGGCCGAGGGCTACGCCGCCATGGATGAGCGCCGGGCGATCAAGGTGCTGCTGTGGCCGTAATGGGCCGATTCGTGCTGTACCAGGCCGGACGTTCGAGCCAGCACCGCCCGGTTCAACCCTTTCTCCTGACAGATTAAGCCCACGATTGGCAGGGAGCAATCATATGCAGGTGAAAGATCCCCGCTCCGCGGATGCGCCGGTCAGGCCCACCACAGCCGGCAGTCCCGCGCCCGGCGCGTCGATCTGGAGCCCCCTCCGCAGTGCGGTTTTCCGCTCCCTGTGGATCGCCTCCATCGCCTCCAACATCGGCACCTGGATGCAGAGCGTCGGCGCAGCCTGGC
Source organism: Chloroflexia bacterium (assembly GCA_038252265.1). GTDB lineage: Bacteria > Chloroflexota > Chloroflexia > QHBQ01 > JAICKM01 > JBBSAN01. The sequence continues at coordinate 878 of JBBSAN010001130.1, read as the reverse complement.
TGATGACCGACCTCACAACTTCGCCGCTCCTGGTCGCCCTCATGCAAACGGCCACCAGCCTGCCCGTCTTCCTGGTCGGCCTGCCCGCCGGGACGCTGGCCGACATCGTCGATCGGCGGAAACTGTTGCTCGTCACCCAGGCCGGGATGCTCCTCGTCGCCCTTGCCCTGGGTGGGCTGACCCTGGCCGGACTGACCTCCGCCTGGATCCTGCTGGCGTTCACCTTCCTCCTGGGCCTGGGGGCCGCGCTCAACGGCCCGGCCTGGCAGGCCATTCTTCCCGACCTCGTTGAACGCCAGGAGCTATCCGCTGCGGTGGCGCTGAACGCCACGGGGTTTAATGTCGCCCGTGCGGTCGGCCCGGCTCTCGGCGGCCTCGTCGTTGCCGCTGCCGGGCCAGCCGCCGTCTTCCTGCTGAATGCCGCGTCGTTCCTCGGCGTGTTGGGGGCGATCTACCGCTGGCGCAGCATCCGCGCCCTCAGCGATACCCCGCCGGAAGATATGCTCGGGGCCACCGCTGCGGGGCTGCGCTACGTGCGCGACGCCCCGGCGTTGCAGGCCGTCCTCGTGCGGATCGGCGTTTTCATGCTGGGGGCCAGCGCCTTGTGGGCCTTGCTGCCGGTCATGGCGCGGCACGAGCTAGGCCTGGACGCGACCGGCTATGGGATCATCCTGGGCAGCCTGGGGTTGGGCGCGGTGGGGGGTGCCCTGGTGCTGCCGCGCCTGACGCGCGCGCTGCCGATTGACCGCTTGACCGGGGCGGCCACGCTGGTGTTCGCCGGGGCCACGCTGGCCCTCGCCACCCTGCGCTTCATGCCGCTGCTGGTGGTGTGTATCGCGGCGGGCGGGGTAGCCTGGATGGCGATGATGTCGGGCCTG
>JBBSAN010001129.1:0-1958 GCA_038252265.1 Chloroflexia bacterium | reverse complement strand
TATCCCCCATCCCCTATATCCCGGTTAGCTCCAAAGGCTGGGCCGCGCGGGTGGCGAGGTCGGCCACGACGATGCGGTGGTGGTTCGTGTCCGCGATGTAGAGCTGCCCATCACCCACGCTGAGGCCCGCCGGTTCATCGAACTCGACGGCGGCGGCGGTCGGGTCGTCCACATGGTCGCGGGGCGGCACCTCGCCGCTGCGGGGGGTGGTCTTGCCCAGCCAGGTCACACATGCCCGCGTGGCCGGGTCGATCTGCTTGATCTTGCTGTTGTAGGTGTCGGCCACATAGACCTGCCCCGCGTGGACGGCCACTGCCTGGCAGTGTTGCAGGCGCACATTGTTGCCCTGGCCGTCTTTGTCCCCGAAGTCGAACAGCCCCGTGCCGGCCAGCGTATGCACCTGGGCCGCCTCGCCGCCTCGGTCGGCCCAGCGCACCGCCTGGTCTTCGGCGTCGGCAAAGTAGAGCCGGTCACCGTCCAGGGCCAGGCCCATCGGTTGGGCCAGGTACGCTTCCCGCAACGGCCCGTCGCGGATGTCCTCCGGCCCGGCCCCGGCCCAGGGGGCGACCGGCCCGTCCGGCCCCTGCATCGCCCAGATCTGGTGGGTGCCCGCCATCGCTATATAGAGCATATCACCGGCCACGGCCACATCCCACGGCGAGTTCAGCGCTGTTTGCCGGGGCGGGCCGCCTGCACGCCGGTTGCCGATGTGGCCTGTGCCCGCCACCGTGCGGACGGTCCCCGCCGCCAGATCGACGGCGCGGACGCAGTGGTTCTCGGTGTCGGCCACATAGAGCGTGTCGCCCGCCAGGGCCAGCCCGTTGGGATGGTCGAACTGCGCGGCGGCGAGTGGGCCGTCTGCCAGCCCCGGTGCCCCGTTGCCGATGACCGCAGTGACATGCCCCGCTGCCGGGCCGTCTAGCCCGACGACCAGCACCCGGTTGTGCCCCTGATCGGTGATGAACAGCCGCCCGTGGGCCGGGTCGGCTAGCACTTTGGTCGGGAACAGCAGCCCCCCGGCGGGCACCGGGTGGGGTGGGGCAAACTGGAGCGGGCGGCGGTCCAGCGTGCCCGTCGCGCTGTACTGTGCGATCAGGCCGTCGATCAAGCGGGCGAAGTCGTCGGCCTGGAACTCGCCCGGCTGGCTGCCCCGGTAGTAGCCGTTGGGATCGACCAGCACTACCGTCGGCCAGGCGTTGACCGCGTAGGATTTCCACACCCGGTACTGCCGATCATTGATCACCGGGTGTTCGATCTCCAGCCGGGCACAGGCCATCCGGATATTCTCGGTGATGCGCTCGGCGTGATACTTGCCGGAATGCACACCGATCACGACCAGTTCATTGGGGTAGCGAGCTTCGAGCTTCCGCAACTGCGGAATCACATGGAGGCAGTTGATTCACCCATAGGTCCAGAAGTCGAGCAAGACGATTTTGCCCTTGAAGTCGCTCAGGTGCAGCGGGTGGTCGGTGTTGATCCAGTCGAGGTGGCCCAGGAAGTCGGGCGCGTGGATGACGGGGGTGCCTTCGTCTAAAGCGGCCATGCGCGTGTCTCCTTTACAGTTGAGAAGTCGGGTGGCTTGTGTTCACTATAGCCGCCCGTTATAAAGGAGTCAAGTGGCGAGGCGAAACGTTACCCCGCGCTCGGCGGGCACCAAAAAACCACCCTGAGACAGGGTGGTGGTGGGTGGACCTGAGCGGGCTCGAACCGCTGACCTCTACAATGCGAATGTAGCGCTCTCCCAGCTGAGCTACAGGCCCTCGCGCATCGTATTATACCAGATCGTTCGGCAAAGTGCAACCGGGCGTGAGACGTGAGCACGGCTGATGCAAAGTCCGTTAGAGGTGCTGCGGGGCGGGCGCGGGTGCCCGGTGCAGTGCGTGATCGAACGCATAGGCCAAGCGGCGTTGCCAAGCAGCTAAGTTGGGCTGCTGGTGCCGCGCCGCCAACCCGATCAC
>JBBSAN010001128.1:0-1966 GCA_038252265.1 Chloroflexia bacterium | reverse complement strand
TGATGCGTGATGCGTGATGCGTGATGCGTGATGCATATTGCGGCGTTCCGACCCCCCACCCCCGACCCCTCGTTACTGATCACAGAACACTGACCACTCGTAACATCCTCATCCTTGTGCATTTGGGTACAATTTGAGAAAAAAGGACCCGCCCCCCTTCCCTAATGCAAAAAGAATCTGCTATAATAAAGTGTTAGGTGCCGTCAGATGACACCAGGAGCGTTCTGACGGAATTTGGGCGAACGGGATCTGACGCCCCGACCCGCCCCATAGATGGAGGCCCACCCTCTGCGGCCTATACTGGACACTCAGGTACGCGAACGGATCGAGCGAGAGGAGTGCGAACGCCTCTCGCCGTTGGCCCAGAAGGCGGCGCGGTCACGGGGGCGTCCCCGGCCCGAACCGCCAGATGCGGTACGCACGGCCTTTCAGCGTGACCGGGACCGGATCATTCATTCCAAAGCGTTCCGCCGTCTGAAGCACAAGACCCAGGTGTTCATCGCCCCCACCGGCGATCACTACCGCACGCGCCTGACTCACACCTTGGAGGTCGCCCAGATCGGTCGCACCATCGCCCGCGCCTTGCGCCTCAACGAAGATCTCGTGGAGGCGATCAGCCTGGCGCATGACCTGGGCCACGCCCCGTTCGGCCACGCCGGAGAGGATGTGCTACGCGAGGTCTACCATCCCGACTACCGTCACAACGACCAGAGCCTGCGCATCGTGGACTACCTGGCGAAAGACGGCCAGGGCTTGAACCTGAGCCAGGAAGTGCGTGAGGCGCTGCCGAACAGCACACCGATCCAGGAAGGCATGGGCGGCGAAGGTCGCGGGCATGGCAGCCTGGAAGCCAAAGTGCAAAAGCTGAGCGACAGCATCGCCTACATCAACCACGATATTGACGACGCGATCCGCGCCGGGCTGATCACCCCCGCCGACCTGCCGCCCGACGCGGTGGCCGTGCTGGGACCGAACCACTCGGAACGGATCAACACCCTGGTCACCGACCTGATCAGCCGCAACTGGGACGTGGCCGAACCACCCGACCCGGCCATCGATCCGTACACCGTCGAATTGACGCTCAGCCCGGAAGTGGAGCAGGCCGCCGACACGTTACGCAGCTACCTGTACAACCATGTCTACACCAACTCGGCGGCGAAGGACGAATTGGGCCGGGTCCACAGCCTGATCACGGCGCTATATCATCACTTTTGCCAGCATTTTGACGAGATGCCAGCGGAGATGACCGCCAACCCGCGCCACGAGACGACCGAACGCATGGTAGCGGATTACATCGCCGGGATGACCGACCACTACGCGATCGAGACTTTCGAGCGGATCTATGTCCCGCGCCTGTGGTCCCGCTAATCGCACGTTGTAGCCTAACCAGAAAGCAGCCCTGTGGCCGACACGAACGACAGCATCAAAGATATCAAAGCCCGCCTGAGCATCGTTGATGTGGTGCAGGAGACGGTGCCGTTGCAGCGCGCCGGGCGCAACTTCAAGGGGCTGTGCCCGTTCCATGGCGAGAAGACGCCCTCGTTTGTGGTCTATCCCGAAAACGGCAGCTTCCACTGCTTCGGCTGCGGAGCCAACGGCGACATCTTCGGCTTTATCATGCAGAGCCAGGGCATCGAATTCCGCGAAGCGTTGGAGCGGCTGGCCCGCAAGGCCGGGGTGGAACTCCGCAGCCGCGACGACGCCGAGGTGGCCCGCGACCGCCACCGCGAGCGGCTAGGCGAGGCCCTGGCCGGAGCGGCGCTCTACTGGCACAATCTGCTGGTCCGCGCCCCCAACGACGGGGCGAAGGCCGCGCGGGCCTACACCGCCAGCCGGGGCCTGATCGAGGCCACCATCACCGGCTTCCAACTGGGCTACGCGCCCGATAGCTGGGATGCTACCAGCACTTATTTGCGCGAACGCGGCTTCAGCAACGCCGAACTGCTGGAAGCCGGGCTGCTGGTCG
>JBBSAN010001127.1:0-1968 GCA_038252265.1 Chloroflexia bacterium | reverse complement strand
CATACCGCCTGTGCAGCCCCCCCGGCGGAACAGCGAAGATGCCGGGTCTACTTCTCCTCCAAATGCCGCGCCGTGACCACGCTTACCGCCTGGAACTGGGGGGCGAGGGCCGGGTAGAGGGCGCGATAAATCGGGTAATAGTCGGCGTAGACGCGGGCGGCGGGGCCGGGGGCCACCCGGTTGGTGGTGTAGATCATGGCTTCGCAGGCGGTGCGCACGTCGGGGTAGAGGCCCGTGCCCACCCCGACCAGGAGCGCCGCGCCGAAAGCCGCCCCCTCGTTGACGTTGGTGCCGACGATCTCGGCGTTGAACACATCGGCCAGGATCTGCCGCCAGAGCGCACTGCGCGCCCCGCCGCCGGAGACCCGCACCTGCTTGATCGCCACGCCCATCCCGCGCATCAGTTCCAGCGAGTCGCGCAGGCCATAGGCCACCCCCTCCAGCACGGCGCGGATGAGGTGAGGCTTGCCGTGGCGCAGGGTCAGCCCGAAGTAGGCCCCGCGCGCATCGGGGTCGGGATAGGGCGTGCGCTCGCCGGTGAGATAGGGCAGGAAGATCAGCCCCTCGCAGCCGGGGGGAGCCTGGGCCGCCTGGGCGCTCAGCAGATCATACACATCGGTCCCGTTCACCGCCGCCTGGGCCAGTTCGGCCCCGCCCAGCGCGTCACGATACCAGCGCAGCGACCCCGCCGCCGACAGCATCACGCCCATCAGGTGCCACTGCTCCGGTACCGCGTGGCAGAAGGCGTGGAGGCGGCCCTCCGGCTCCAGCAAGAACTGCTCGGTGGCGGCGAACACCACCCCGGATGTGCCCAGCGTCACCGAAACGATCCCTTGCTGCACAATGCCACTGCCCACAGCCCCCGCCGCCTGGTCGCCGCCCCCGCCGACCACCGGCGTGCCCGCCCGCAGGCCCGTCGCCTCTGCCGCCTCGGCGGAAATCTGCGTGCTGGCGACCGGCGATTCGTAGCACGCGGGCAGCCACGCGGCGGGAATGTCCAGCGCCGCCAGCATTTCGTCCGACCACCGCCGCCGCCGCACGTCCAGCAGGGCCGTGCCCGACGCATCCGACACTTCGGTGGCGAATTCGCCCGTCAGCCGGTAGCGGATGTAGTCTTTGGGCAGCAGGACGTGGGCGACCTGGGCGTAGACCTCCGGCTCGTGTTCGCGCACCCAGACGATCTTGGGGGCGGTGAAGCCGGGCAGCAGCGGGTTGGCGATCAGGTCCAGCAGCCGGGGCAGGCCCAGCCGCGCCGTGATCGCCGCGCATTGCGGGCCGGTGCGCTGGTCGTTCCACATGATGCAGGGGCGCAGCACCCGCCCCGCTGCGTCAAGCAAGACCAGCCCGTGCATCTGCCCGGTCAGGCCGACCCCCACGATCTCCTCCGCCGTTACCCCGGCGGTCGCCAGCACCTGGCGGATCGCTCCCACCGTGGCCGTCCACCAGTCCGCCGGGTCTTGTTCGGCCCACAGGGGGCGCGGGGTCTCGAAGGTATACTCGCCGGTGGCCGCCGCCACTGTGCTACCGTCGGCGCTGAGCAGGAGTGCCCTGCTGCTCGATGTGCCGATATCTATTCCGAGCAGGAGTTCTTCAGGCATGAGGTCTCTTTCCAGAAGGATAAAGGATGAAGGGTGAAGGATGAGGGGTAACGGTTCAACTATTTACCGGCCTTGCCATACCCCTTGCAATGGGGCATAGCTGAGCAGGATGATTCCCTCCTCCCGGATGATTTCGGGAGCTTCCGCAGACATCAAGAAATCGAAGTCGGTCTGCCGGAACTGGTTGCCATCCGGCTCCATTGCCAGGTATTCCGCGTCTTCCAACGCAGGATGGAGTGCCCATTCGCTCAACCCTGGGGGCAGTTCGCGCAGCAACTGCGCATAGCGGGCGGCCTTGCCCACGGTACCCAGCATAAAGCTGTCCAAAAAGTCATAATCGTTGGTGGGCAAACCCTGACTCTGCACTTTT
>JBBSAN010001126.1:0-1977 GCA_038252265.1 Chloroflexia bacterium | reverse complement strand
GCTATTCTCGCGCACCGTCAGGTTGTCCGGGCCGCTGATAGTTGATCCCATCGGAGCCTCCTAGTAGTATTGATCCACATAGGCCACGCTGGGCGTGCCCGATGCGGCGATACCCTGGATGAGCACGCCCCCAAAGATGTCCAGACTTTCGCCGGGTTTCAGCAGCATCCCGTTGGCTGCGGTTACGGTCGCCACTCCGATATAGATGCTAATGGCCGTATCCAGGTTGCGGATCGTGGCCTGCTTACGGGTGGCGCGGGCGATCAGGATCGTTGCGGCGGTGGTGGAGAGGGCGACCTGCGCGTTGGCCCAGTTGGGCGGGGCCACCAATTCGACCTGGGCCCCGCCGTTGGCGCTGACCTTCTGGCGCTGCCCGCGTGTCGTCGCGTCCTCTTGCACAATCACCTGCGCCCGTTTGCTGTCCATCCGCGCCGCGCCGATGTCGTTCTCGGTCAGGGCCGTGCCCGCTGCTTCGTCCAGGATGTAGCCGACCGGCTGCACCTTCGTCGTGCCATCGGTGAAGGCGGCGTTATCGGCCAACACCTGACTGTTCTGCACCGCAAACGTGCCCGCGTTGGTCACCGCGTGCGACGGCACCGACGCCAGACTAACCGGTTGGGTCGCTTGCCAGAAGGTGCCGCTGACGGGTTGGGTCGCCTGCCAGAAGGTGCCGGTGGCCGTGACGGTGCCGCTCACCGGCTGGGTCGCTTGCCAGAAGGTGCCCTGTACCGGCAGGGGGGTGCCTGCGACAATGCCCTGCACGCTGATCACGTCGGCACTCGAACTGCCCGCCGTGCCCAGCGCGGGCTGCTTGGCTGCCGTCGCCGCCCCGCCCAGGGTGCCCAGGTTCGCGGTGATCGTGCCGTCCACGGTCAGCGACCCGCTGTTGTCATCGACATGGACCACCGCAGCCACACTCACGGGCTGCGTCACCGCGCTCCCGTCCACCTTCCAGGCGGTCGTGTTGGCGGTGTTGCCCGGCTGGACGGTCCAGGTGCCCGATTGCGTGACAGCGACGGTGCTGATGATCTTGGCGGCGATGGCCTTGAGCAGGGCGATGATCGACCCGCTGCCCGTGGTCCACGCGGCGTCCGCCTGGGCCCCGGTCGCCGTGTTGATCGCGGCGGTGGTCGTCTCCGTCGCGGCCCCGGTGGGCAGGGGCAGCGCGATCGCGCTGATCGTGACCGTCCCATCGACGGTCAGCGACCCGCTACCATCGTCCACGGTCAGCGACCCGCTGTTGTCGGTGATGGGCAACGCGCCCTGGTCGGAGGCCAGCACGACCGGCAGCGAGTTCGCTTTCGTCGCCTGCCCGGCACTCGTAATGCCCAGTAGGTTGCTGATTTGTTTCACGGCGCTATCAAAGACGCTCATACATGCTCCTACGCCACGGTCAGGGTCGGTACGATGGTCGGCGACCCCTCGCTATTGCGGGTAATGGCGGTCTGCGTGGCGGTCAGGCCGCTGGCGGTGTGTGTAATTGAATAAGCGTCGATCCCCTGCCAGGTCGTGTTGATCGTGCTGGTGGTAAACGTGCCGCCGCTGCCATCGGGCCAAAGCACGGTGGCCGTGCTGATGACGGTAGTGTAGGTGCCGTGATAGGTGATACTGAGCAGTTGGTACGCCTCGCCCAGCGCCCACGCACGAATGTCGCCCGCCGTCGGGGTGCCCGTGCCGCCGCCCCAGCCGCCGCCGCCCCCACCCCCGGCGAGGGTCCACCAGCCGGTCGTATCGGCCACCACCCACCCCAGGTCCCCGCCCGCCCCCACCAGTCTACTCACCCCATCAATGGTCTCACTCCCATCCGGTTGGATCGTGAGGGTGTGGGTGCCGCTGCTGGCATAGGCGCGGATCAGGTACAGCCCATCAGGCACCGCCGCCACCGGGGGCAGGGTCAGCGTCACGTTGCCTGCGGTCACGTCGGCCACTACCGAGGCATGATGCGCGTCGAGCGTCAGGTTCGTGCTGGTGTGCGTC
>JBBSAN010001125.1:0-1994 GCA_038252265.1 Chloroflexia bacterium | reverse complement strand
TATCGTCAGCGGCGGGGGGGGGAATCTCGCCTGGGCGGGGGCGGCCCACCCGGCGACCCGCCTCCAGACTGCGGCCCCGACCGCTCCGTTGATGTACAGCAGCCCCGAAGCCCTGGCCGACGCAGGCCTGGCGGCGGTGATCAACAAGTATATCGCCGGGCTGGGGGGGCAGTGGGAAGTAGTGGTCAAAAAGCTGGACACCGGGCAAGCGGCTACCCTCAATAGTGACACCCAGATCGTCTCGGCCAGCCTCTACAAACTGTTCGTCATGTACGAGGTGTTCCGCCAGCAGGACGCCGGGAACCTGAGCTTTGATGAGCGGCTGCCGATTACCGTGTCCGCCGCCGCCGAGGATGCCGCCATCGGCAACCTGAAGTTCACCGTGGGCAGCACGGTGTCGATCAGCACCCTGCTCAACCGCATGATCGCCGCCAGCGACAACACCGCCGCGCTCACGCTGACACGGCGGGTGGGTCTCGACAACATCAACCGCACCCTGCAAACCATCGGCCTGACCGATAGCCGCCTCGATTTCACCAACGACAACATCACCACCGCCGATGATGTGGCCGATCTGCTGGAACGCATCGCCGTGGGCCGCGCCGTGAACATGGACGCCAGCCGCCAGATGCTCGATCTGCTCCTGGATCAGGAAATCAACGACCTGATCCCGGCCACCTTGCCCACCAATGTCCCCGTCGCCCATAAAACCGGCACATTGAGCGGCCTGCGCCACGACGCCGGGATCGTCTACGGAGCCAGTGGCCCTTATGTGATCGTGATCATGAGCAACGGGTTGGATGATGAAGGGCTGGCCTACAATGTGACACCCGCGCTCTCGCTCGCTATCTACAAGTACTTCAACGATCACCCCAGCCAGCCCGCCCGCTTCTTCCCCGCCACGAGCCAGTTTGTGGCCTCCCCCTTCCTGCGCCTCTGGAACACGTATGGTGGCGCGACTACCCTGGGCAACCCGATCGGGCCGGAGCAGGTGGTGGATGGCTACCGCGTCCAGTGGTTCGAGCGGGCACGCCTGGGCCTGCCCGACGGCCCCGCCACCCCCGATCGCATCGAGGTGGGCAACCTGGGCCGCGAAGCCCTGGGCGACCGCACATTCCCCCCGGTGGCCGACCCTGACGACCCCGACGCGGTCTGGTTCAGCGACACCGGCCAGGTGGTGCAGGGCGGGTTTCTCGACTACTGGCAAACCCACGGCGGCGATCGCCTCTTCGGCAACCCGCTCAGCCCCGAACTCACCGAAGACCTCCCCGGCGTTGGCCCGACCACGGTGCAGTATTTCGAACACGCCCGCCTCGAAGCCCGCAAGGACCAGATCGTCGTCTCGGATCTGGGCCGCCAGTTGCAGGCGATCGTCGCCCCCTGACCCGGCGGAAGAGTCAGCATACAGACCTGTCATCCTGAGCGCAGCGAAGGATCTTGTTGGCGGTCAGCGGGGCTGTGGCACGCTCCCGATCTCCACTGACGACTTGGCGGCCCCAACAAGATCCTTCGCTGCGCTCAGGATGACAGCGAAGGGTTGGCTGGCACCAACCGCCTGTGCCGCAGCCCTATCTCTAACACAGCCGCATTGTAAAAGCGCCCCCGAACCGGGTAAAATAATCGCAAACGCTGCGTAAGCAGCGGAGTGCATTGTTGGCCGCACTCACGCAGTACAACCCCCCATACCCTTCCTGCGTTATATCTGTAGTACGCTCTGTACTATTCCGGGTCGTTAGTTTTTAAGTGAGGAAGGAACGATTCATGCGCAAATCCCTTTGGTCGATCCCGATGCTGCTGCTCGTACTGGCGGCGCTGGTGGGATCACAGGCCCCGGCGCGGGGCGCGGCCCCATCCCCCCCGGCGGGCGGGACCACGAGTGCCCCCGCGCTCCCGCCCCAGCCGCACGTTGTCGGGCCGTCGCACCCGCTGGCCCCGCCTGCCCAACCGGCGGCCCCCGGCTTCAGCGTGATCGATAGCGGCAACCCCAACCTCGG
>JBBSAN010001124.1:0-1994 GCA_038252265.1 Chloroflexia bacterium | reverse complement strand
CCGTCGCCGAAGGCAAAGCGTCCCGGTCGTGGACCTGGGGGCCGACCCCCAACCATGCCCAGATGGAACCCTACAAGGAGTCGCCCGGCGGGCAGCGCCAGGTGCAATACTTCGACAAGGCGCGGATGGAGATCAATAACCCCAACGCCGACCGTACCAACCCGTTCTATGTGACCAACGGGCGGCTGGTGGTCGAGATGCTCTCGGGGCGGATCCAGACCGGCGACAACCAGTATGATTCGGTCTTGCCCGCCGAGATCCCGGTGGCAGGCGACACCGTGGGCGGCAGCTTCACCACGCCGACCTATGCCACGCTCTATAACGTGGCGAACATTGGCGGCACCGGGGTACGCGGCGCGCAACTCGCCCCCGGCACGGCGATCCGCTCCAGCCTGGATCGCTTCGGTAACACCGGCACGGTGGACGCAGGCGTGCCACAGGACGCCCGATCAACCGTGGCGATCTACGTGCCCGAAACGGGGCACAACATCCCCAAAGCGTTCTGGGATTTCCTGAACCAGCGCGGGCCGACCTACCAGAACGGTGCGTACAAGGACGATACGGTCGTCAACTGGGTCTTCGCCATGGGCTACCCGATTGCCGAGCCGTACTGGACGCAGATCCGTGTGGCGGGCAAGGACACCTGGGTGCTGTTCCAGGCGTTCGAGCGGCGTGTACTGACCTTCAACCCCGGCAACCCGGCAGCATTCCAGGTAGAAATGGGCAATGTCGGCCTCCACTACCGCGACTGGCGCTATGCCCCTGTCCCCACCGGCTGCCCTGCTACCCCGGTGCGTGGCTTCGGCACCGTCTGGGCGAACAAGCCCGGCGTGGCGGCCAACGTCGGCTGCCCCAGCGACCAGCATGAGACGGTCGTCCAGAGCGCCATCCAGCACTTCGAGCACGGCACGATGGTCTATGTCAACCCCGATCCGTTGGGCGCGAAGAAGATCTTTGTCCTCTTCGATGATGGCACGTTCGCCAGCTTCGATGATACCTGGGTGGAAGGCCAGCCCGCCGGCCACAACCAGACGCCTCCGGCAGGCCGCTTTGAGCCGGTGCGCGGTTTCGGCAAGGTCTGGTTCGAGGGCACCGGCGCACGAGTGCGTGAGCGCCTGGGCTGGGCCACCGACCAGGAAACCGGCGGGGCCGGGGCGCGGCAGACCTATGCGCGGGGCACCATGTACTGGGTCGGGGCGAGCAACCAGATCCTGGTCCTCTACCAGTTCACCGCCACCGGCCAGCAGGTGAGCCGCTGGCAACTGTTCAACGACACGTTCAACACGCCGTAACGGCTGTTGGGACACGGATCGAGGGCCGGTGGGAGAGTTCCCACCGGCCCTCTTTGCGTGATGCGTGATGCGTGATGCGTGATGCACCCGTTTGACCCCTGACCCCTGACCCCTGACCCCTGACCCCTCGCCACGTTTCACGTTTCACGTTTCACGTTTCACGATTACAACCTGTACAATTTTTCAGCCTTTCCGTTGGCAGACCCCCCGCCTTTCGGGTACAATACATCTGACCGAATGCGCAGGGAGGGGATAGTATACGGATGATCACGACGAGTGAGGCGAAGGCAGCACCGCAGACGACCACCCGATCCGGGTCCGCCGTGGGGCGGCGGCTGGCGGCAGTGTGGGGCGGGCGCGGCTGGTGGGGCGGGATGATCGCGATGGGCCTGGCCGCCGTGGGCCAGCAGATCCTGGTCACGCAGAACGATCCCTCGCTCGCCAGTCGCTATTATATCCTCGCCGCCCTCCTGCTGATCGCCGTACTGACCCACCCCGATCTGTCGTGGCTGCGCCGGGGCAAGGCCGAGGCCGCGACCCCCACCGAAGGGGCGGCCCCCACCCTGCCGGTGCGCAAGGCGCGGGCCACTGGGGTCGAAGCAACTGCCACCTCCGCAACAACCACTCCCCCGCTCACCACCCCCTGGACCCGGCTGGCCCGGCTCCCGGCGCGGTGGGAAGCCTTGCGGGCGCGGCTGGGCT
>JBBSAN010001123.1:0-1997 GCA_038252265.1 Chloroflexia bacterium | reverse complement strand
TCCCTGATCCCTGACCCCCCACCCCCCACCCCCCACCCCCCCCCCACCACCCCCCCCACCACCCACACCCACACCCACAACCCCGGCCCCGCCGGGACCAGGTCCCACATGAACAAGGACGGGGTGAGATAGAGGACGCCGAAGGCATAGCAGGCCCAGCCGGGGTCGGGGCGGCCCCGCCGCAGCCAGAGGAGCGCCGCGCCGACGGTCCAGCCGAGGAGGAGGTTGGCCCCGCGCAGGTCCGCGCCCAGTGCCTGGAAGGGGACGAACGGCAGCATGTTGAGCGGCCAGTAGGTGAGGGCCAGGTCGTAAGGCACCTGATAGAGGTGGTAGGGTGACGCGCCACCGAGCAGCCGGGTGGTGGAGAGGTTGATCAGCGGGAGCATATCGCCCAGGTTCATGCTGACCGGGATCGCGCTCATGGCGAGCAAGCGCAGGCCGCCGCCGACCAGCAGACTCAGCCCCAGGAACGCGGCGGGCGGAAACGGGCGCACCAGCCCGACCACGACTACCCCGCCCAGCACGGCCAGCACCCACGGCCACGGCCCGCTCAGCCGCTCGGCCCAGGCCGGGCCGTTGGGGCCGCCGGTCAGGTGGAAGAGGAGGTTGCCGATGGCGTAGCCGAACCAGCCCGCCGCCACCAGCAGCAGCCCGCGCCGCCGCCACGGTTCCGACCGTACATAGGCCAGGGCCAGGGCCAGCGCGGGCAGGCCGATCAGGACCAGGGCCAGCAGGGTCTTTTCGTCGCGGCCAGGCATCAGCAGCGGCGGGTCGCCCGGCTTGGCGCGGGCAAACGGCAGCGCGTCCAGCAGTTGTTGCACGCCCAGCCCGGCCAGGCCTAGCCCGACCAGTGCCGCCAAGGCCCAGCCCCCGACCGTCGCCGGGCGCAACCGGACGCCCCGGTCGCCCGCCCCCGGCCCGGCCAGCAGCCAGACGGCCAGCGCGACGAACAGCAGCCCCAGCCCGTAGAATAGCTCGGCGCTGTAGATGCCGCTGAGGCTGTAGACATGGAGCAGCCCGCTGACATCAATGCCCAGCAGCAGCAGCAGCAGCGCCGCCAGATCGCGCCCCGGCGCAGGGCGTGTCCCCCCGATCACCCGGCTCCCCGCCCACGCCCACCGGGCACGCGGTGCGGCTTCCGGCGCATCTTTCACTGTGGTACTCATCGGCGTCTACTCTATCCGCTTCCCCTCGCTCTGTCAAGGGGCGGGCGAGTAGGCAGCGAGCAGCGAGCAGCGAGCAGCGAGTGGTCAGTGGTCAGTGGTCAGTGATCAGATATTACGCAATACGCAATACGCAATACGCAATACGCAGTACGACATCACGCATCACGCATCACGTATCACTAACCACCGACCACTCGCCCCCGTCCTTGTGACGGGCGGCAGGACTATGCTACAATAGGGCCACCAGGCGAGCCGGGCAATGGGGCGGCGCAGGAGGAATTAATGGCGGGACGTACCGACCTGTATGTGGGCACGATTCACGGACTGCTGGTCTGCCGCCGGGGGGACGGAGCCGCGGCCTGGCACCCGATTCGGCGGACCCTGGAAGCGCGCCCCGTGGCCCAGGTGGTGCCGGGGTTGGGCGGGCCGCGCCATTTGCTGGTCCTGGTGCGTGGTGAGGGCGTGTTCCAGAGCACCGACGGCGGGCAAGAGTGGCGCTTGCGGCTGCCTGCGGTGGTTACCTGCCTGCTCGACGTGCCGCAGGATCCGGGGCGCATCTATGCGGGGTTGGCCGCCCGTGCGGTGCAGACCGGGACGGCCCAACTGGGCGATGTGATGGTATCGCACGACAGCGGGGTGGTGTGGAGCGCGGTCGGACCGCTGCCGGGCACCCCGGCAGATATTTCGGTGTTGAGCCTCGCCGTGACGACCACCCCGCCCGACAGCCCCGTACTGTGGGCGGGGCTGAGCAGCGGCGGGGTGGTCGCCAGCTATGATGGCGGGGCGAGCTGGCAGTGGCGGCGGAGCGGGTTGGCCCTGCGCGCCCCCATC
>JBBSAN010001122.1:0-2001 GCA_038252265.1 Chloroflexia bacterium | reverse complement strand
TGGCCGCCGCCACGTCGGCGGCGGTACCGTTGCTGTAGGCCGCGCTGGGGATGTTGTACTTCTTGGCGATGGCCGAGTTCTGGCTCTCAAACGTGCCGCCGAAGAACGGCACCTTGGTCATCTGGTCGAAGATATGGTGGGCGGCATCGTAGGTGCCGAAGCGGGCGGGGTCGTAACAGGAGAGGGCCATCGCGGTGGAGAAGGCTCCACAGCCCATTGCATTGCTGTAGGTGCCGGGGTCGTGGTTGAGTTGCCACAGATGGACGGGATCGTGGGGTAAGCGCCGCACGATTTCGGTGGCTAGTCCACCGGGATCCTTCGCCTGGGGTGCCGTATTCGACGGCTGCGGGTGCGTGGTCTGATCACTCATCGTATCTTACCCTCCTGCTACTCTTCTTCCGGCTCCAAATAGTAGGTCATACTTTGCAAGGCGACGACGGGATCGATATGGCGGATGCGAACATGGGGCGGAACTTTGACCACCGTGGGGGCATAATTCAGGATGGCGCGCACCCCGGCAGCGACCAGTTGGTCGGTCACCTCCTGCGCGGCGGACGGGGGTACCGCCACCAGGGCCACCTGGATATGGTGCTTGGTCAGCAGGCCCGGCAGGTCACTCATCGGGTGGATGGGCAGGTCGCCCACGCGCTGGCCGTTCTTCTCCGGATCGTGGTCGAACAGGGCGGTGATGCAGAACCCGCCCTGGCGGAAGCTTTCATAGTGGGCCAGTGCCCGCCCTAGATAGCCCATGCCGACCACGGCCACGTTCCAGTCATGTTGCAGGCGCAGAATATCTTTCATCTGGTTCAGCAAGAACTGAACATTATATCCTTTGCCCTGCTTGCCAAAATCCCCGAAATAGGCCAGGTCGCGCCGAATCTGCGCGGCACTGATGCCGATCCGCTCGCCCAGTTCGTTGGACGAGACGTGGGTCACGCCCTCCTGGAGCAGGTGGTCGAGGGTGCGGGCATAGATCGGGAGGCGGCGCACGACAACATCGCGTGGCTCCCCGTTCTTGCGGCCTCGCTCCCCGTGCGGATCGCTCCGTTCCGGCAGGTCCAGGTCATAATCGGTGGTTAGCTCGGAATCCACAACCAGTTCCTCGGCGCGTGTTTAGGGTTTAATGCCCAGATGGATCGCAACGCTGCCCATCATCAGCAGGCGATAGCGCACCTTCCGCAGACCCACCGCCTCCATGATCTGGGCCAACCGTGGCGGCGGGGGAAATTTCCCCATCGAATTGGGCAGGTAGGAGTAGGCATCGCCATCGCCTGCGATGATGCGGCCCAGCAGAGGAATGATCCGGCGCGTGTAGATACGATTCCCCAGCCGGAACAGCGGGTTGCGCGGGGTGGCAACTTCCAGGCAGATCACCCGCCCGCCCGGCTTCACCACTCGGTGCATCTCCCGAAACGCCGTTTCGATGTCCACCACATTGCGCATGGTGAAGCCGGTGGTGACGCAGGCGACGCTGTTATCGGGCAGCGGCAGCGCCAGCGCATCCCCACAGGTGAACAGGACCGTGGCCTGCCCTGTCTTTTCGATCATCTCTTTGCGCCCCGCCACCATCATCCCCGGCGTCAGATCGAGGCCCACCGCTCGCGCCCCGCGCCGCGCCAGGTCGCGGGCGATCAGCCCCGTGCCGGTGCCTACATCGAGCGTCCATTGCCCCTCCACCGGCCCGGCGGCGCGGACGACCACCGCCCGCCAGCGTTCGTCTTGCCCAAACGTCATCAGCGTGTTCATGATATCGTAATGATCGGCAATCCGGGTGAACATGCCGCGCACATAGGTGCGCTTGGCCGTGCCGGTCAGGCTGGCACTCGGGTTGCGCTCGGGCACGGAGGCGGGAGACGGATCTTCTTGGCTCATGGGTTATAAGCTCGCAGACACCGCATCAAAGCGGTTGGATTGTGACTATTTTAACATTCTTCGGCCCGTGGGTCAAGGCAGCGCGGGGGCCAGGGGTCCGAGGTCGGGGGTCGGGGGTCGGGGGTCGGG
>JBBSAN010001121.1:0-2005 GCA_038252265.1 Chloroflexia bacterium | reverse complement strand
GTACACGTTGGCCCGGCCATACTGGTGACCGTAGTACATGGCCAGCGGCACTCCCGCCAGCGTCGGCGCCGCCGCGTGGGTCAGGTAGTGCCCCGCGGCCACCGCGGCTTCCAGTTGCGCCGGCGAGTCCACCAGGTCCACCGCGCAGGCCAGCGGCGGGATGCCATCCTGCACGTAGTCGAGATACTCCGGCGTCCGGTCCTCGAGCAGCTTCCCGTCGCGGTAGGTCATCACCGCGAGGATGCCAAACAGCCGCAGGTTGCGGATCGGGATCCCCGGGTTGTTGCTGAAGTCGTAGTAGCCCAGATTGTGCTCGCCGCCGATATTGGCCCAGATCCAGTTCTTGGCGTCCTCGTCGCTGAAGGTCAGGTTCCCCTTGTCGTCAAAACACTGCAGCCGCATCTGGTCCTTATTCGGCCCGGTAAGCTGCGTCGGCGTAAACCACGTCAGCCCCTGCCCGTAGGCAAACATGGGGTTGCCAATGTTGTTCGAGAACCGCAGCCCCGGGATCAGCAGCACTTTGTCCGTCGAGAACTGCTTGCAGTCAGCCTCCAGTTGCCGGTACTTGGCCTCGGTGATCGAGCCCAGCGGCTCCATGAAGACCACAAAGTCCAGCCCCGCGCGCTGGGCCGCCGCGGCGTACTGCGCGGCCGTGCCCTCCCCGCCGGAGTACGTGCTGCGCGCCCCCACCAGCCCCCGGAAGACCGGCGCGGCCGGCGTGGAATTCTGGAAGGTGTCCATCAGCGCGTGGAACTCCGCCGGCGCCTTGCGCTTCATCGGGCTGACCAACTGCTTGGGGTCTTGCACATACCCGCCCAGCTTGCCGCTCTGGAGGCTAGGCTCGCTCAGCCAGCGCAGGGTATTCTCCAGCAGCACCCCGCCGTCGCTGGGCTTGCCCTCCAGGCCCTTGTTCAGAAACACGCCGTTGTGGATCCACGAGTTGCCGCCGAAGAAGTGGTAGATGCCGTAGATATTGGCGTAGGCCATGCGTCCCGGGCCGACCTCGCGGATGGCGTACAGCGGCGGCGCCGGCGTCTTGCCCGGCCGCGCGAAGAAGTCGAAAATCTTGGTAGTCTCGGGCGTGTAGCGCGGCTTGTCCCGCTCGGACCAGCTAGTAGTGGACCCCTTCACGACCACGGTCCAGTCCGCGGAGACCTCAATCGGCTGCCCCATGCTCTCGTAGTTGTACCACACGTCGGAGATCGGGTACCACAGGCCCCGGACCCCGGTGACCACCGGGGTGGGCGTAACATTGTCGGTATACATGAAGTTCTTGGTGTTGCGCGGGTGCGTCTTAGCGTTGGGGTCGGAGATGACCTCTAGCGGCACCTTCGCCCCCCAGTGCTCCATGTAGTACTCCAGGTTGGGGTAGCTCGAGGTAGTGGGGGCCAGGGTGGGGATCATGAACACGCCGCCGCCCTCAGCCAGATAGCGATCCAGCATCGGCAGGAAGACCTCCCGGGTGGGGGGCCCGCTGAAGGAGGCGTAGCCATCGCCCTGCTGCCCCGCGGGCAGCGGCACATTGGTCATCACGACGCAGTTGTACTTGCTCAACAGCTCCGCCGTAAGCGGCGTCTGCCGCGCATAAACCACGTTCATGGCCAGCCCCTTCTGGTTGAGCTCCTGCATAAAGGCATAGTCCACCCAGCGCGGGTAAGCCGGGTCGCCCCACTCGATAAACAAAACCGCCGGCCCCGCGGCCGCCTGCGCCACCACCGGCGCGAGCAGGGTAATCAGAGCCAGGCCAATCCAAATCAGGGGCTGTATCCGTTTCATGAGGTGTGCCTCCCACCGACAAATTGCGTCCCTCTTTCCTTCGCCGTCACTGGGGCCGCCCGCCGAGCCGTCCCTCTTCTCACCGCATCGACCAGCGCGCCGCCTGCAGGCTGGCCCTCTCGTCCTCGGGCAGCCTCTCATACCACACGCTCAGCCAACTTCCCTCTTCTATCGCGACCGTGGATGGGTAGCCCAGATCCCGGCTCACGGGCTTCTCGTCCAGAATCAT
>JBBSAN010001120.1:0-2006 GCA_038252265.1 Chloroflexia bacterium | reverse complement strand
GCGCGCTACTGGCAAGAACCCTATCCGACCGTCGTCTTGCATCAAGCCACGGGCCACCGACTGATTAAGTTAACGAAAGAGGAGGAAAGCAATGGAATGGACACAGTTGTGGGTTAGGGGCGCGCATGCTACCCCCGCCAGCATAAAGCCGATTGATGCGTATCTGCAAACGCTGGGAGCGGTATTCTATGCCCCCGACGACCTACCTATTCATCAAGCGGCTGACGGCACCTGGGAAATTCGAGTTTATGGCCCCAGCGTGGGGTTCATCAAGTTCGTGTTGGAAGATCGTTATCAATTAGAAATAGTACGAGAGGAAACGTATGCGGGCTAACCCCGGCGGACGAAATGAGAGGAGCTACCACATGGTTGCGAAAGATGCGACGGCACCGTTAGCGAAGCGGATCGTGGGGAACATTATTGCTGACCTGGAGGGGAGGAGCGGCCTGGATGATATGTGGGGCAGCATTGAACCTGCCATCCGCCGGGAGATCAAAAAAACGTGGGTCCGGTTGGCTACCACTGCGGTAAACGACGCGCTAACCCCTACTCCGCTCCCGGGTATTCTCGTCCCACCGGACATTTGGAGGGGGCTGATGGACATCATCGCAGGTGCAGCAACCCTGCTGGGCGAGAGTAGCGACGTGCTGGAAGGTCATCCGGACTTGGAAAGGAAGTGGGAGGTGTGGTGCAACCAATTGGATACCGTATTGGCTCAGGCCGGGGTTCCGTCTGCGGACAACGCTGCCCACATCTTGACACGCCCTGTGGTCTTGTAGTACAATCCGTACAGCCGTTCTAATTCCATCGCTCTCGACCAGAGCCTTCGGTTCGCAGGTATGCCCCCTGCGACCGGGGGCTTTTTTGTTTGTTTACTACCCCTCTTCTTCTCCTCTATGCTGGACCCCCCGGCGGACCTGACCCTTCCGCCGGGGGTGGGGGTGGAGGCGAGAGACCCCTTGACCGCCGGGAGACCCCATGACCGATGAAGTGTACCGCGCAATCGAAACGCACCGGTCAGCAATGCGGCGGGAATGCGATCCCCGGCTCGACGAAATGTCACTGGCACGGGGGCCGCTCGCTCGCCGGGGTGGCCTCGCCCGCGCTGAAGACCGGGCGCTACTCGAAGATCCTGCCGACCCGTCTGCTCGCCCGCTACGAGGCGGCGCAGGCCGACCCGGACTTGCTGCGGCTCGATGCCGAGATCGCGCTCCTCGATACGCGCCTCGCCGAGGTGCTGGCCGAGCTATCCACCGAGGATACGACGGCGCGCTGGTCGGCCCTGCGTCTGGCCTGGGCCGACGTGCAGACGATCCTGACCGACCCGGATGCCCCACCGCTGGCCTTGCGGGTCAAGCTGCGGGGGGTGGATCAGTTGCTCTCCCAGCCCTATCCCAATGCCCACGTCTGGACCGAGGTGCAGACGTGGGTGCAGGCGCGGCGCAAGCTGGTGGAAAGCGAACGCAAGCACCAGGTCGAAGCCCAGCAGATGGTCCGGCTCGACGCGGTGATGACGCTCCTGACGGCGATGGCCGTCGCGGTAAAAGACCATGTCACTGACCCTATCGCCCTCCAAGCCATTAGCGCCACCTACGCCCGCCTTACAGCAGGCGTGGGCGCTGCCGTTGCAGTTGTGGACAGTGCCGCCCGCCGCTGCGACGGATAGCGACCCCAACGCGGCCACCTTGCCCCGCCTCGCGCCCTACTGGGCCGACCCGGTGGGGTTCGCGCGCGACTGCATCACCTGGCGGGAGGGCGAGGGCCTGGCGGTCTATCAGGAAGAGATCCTGGCCGCCCTGGTGGGTCACCAGCGGGTCGCCGAGCGCGGTCCCCACGGGGCGGGCAAGACGACGATCGGCGCGCTCGCCGTCCTCTGGTTCGCCCTAACGCGGGACGGCTACGACTGGAAGATCGTGACCACGGCCTCCGGCTGGCGGCAGCTCACCAAATACCTCTGGCCGGAGATCCACAAGTGGGCGCGCCGCCTGCGCTGGGACAAGATCGGG
>JBBSAN010001119.1:0-2007 GCA_038252265.1 Chloroflexia bacterium | reverse complement strand
TGGAACGGCGCGCCCGCGATGGTGCCCTGGAGGGTGGCGAAGTCCTCCACTTCCACACCGGGCGGCCCGCCGCCCCTCCAGAGATGCGCTGCGCTGATCGCGGCGGCGGGGAAGCCGAGCAGATACAGCGGCAGATCGATCATGTGGACGCCGAGGTCCATCAGCGCGCCGCCGCCCGCCCGTTCGCGGTCGAAGAACCAGCCGCCTGCTGGCCCCCAGATGTTGTGAAAGCGGGCATGGACCGAGCGCAGCGTGCCCAGTCGCCCGGCCTGCACGGCGGCGCGGGCAGCCTGCGCAGCGGGGGTGTAGCGGTAGCTGTAGTCCACGAAGAGGCGGGCGCTGCTGTCGGCGGCGGTGTCCAGCAAGGCGTCGGCCTCGGCCCCGTTGCGGGCGATCGGCTTTTGCACCAGGGCGTGGATGCCGCGCCCCAGCGCCATCCGCCCCTGCGTGGCATGGAGATAGGTCGGCGTGCTGATCACCACCGCTTCCAGTCCCGCCGTTTCGATCATCGTTTCGTAATCGGTGAAGGTCGCCAGGTCGGGATATTGCGTGGCGATCTCTTGCAGCCGCGCCGCGTCGGGGTCCTGGATCGCCACCGGGGCAATCTCGGTCACCCCCGCCGCCGCTTCCAGCAGCGCCCTCCCCAGGTGCCCCACCCCGGCAAACCCGGTGCGTAATGCCATGCCAGTGGTCAGTGGTCAGTGGTCAGTGATCAGTGATCAGTGATCAGTGGTCGGTGGAGATAGTTCAACTGACCCCCAACCCCTAACCCCCATCCCCTAAATCAAGCCGATTTCCCGGCCCACGCGCTCAAAGGCGGCGAGGGCGGTGTCGAGTTGCTCGGTGGTGTGGGTTGCGGTGACGATGGTGCGGACGCGGCTCTTGGCGTCGGGTACGGTGGGGAAGCCGATGGCCTGGGCGAACACGCCTTCCTCAAAGAGCCGGTTGCTCAGCAGGCCCGCCCGCTCGGCGCTGCCCGCGATCACCGGGGTGATCGGTGTTTCGCTGTGGCCGGTGTCGAAGCCGAGGCGGGCCAGCCCGGCCTTGAAATAGCGCGTGTTGATCCACAACTGCTCGATCAGTTCCGGTTCGTTCTCCATGATGTCGATCGCCGTGATCAGCGGGGCGACCACGGCGGGCGGGTGCGAGGTGCTGAACAGGATCGGGCGGGCGCGGTGGATGAGGAAGTCGCGCATGTCCTGACTGCTGGCGACATAGCCGCCCAGCACACCCATCGCCTTCGACAGCGTGCCCACCTGGATATCGACCCGCCCATCGAGGCCGAAGTGGTTGACGCTGCCGCGCCCGTTCTTTCCCAGTACGCCGCTGGAGTGGGCATCATCCACGTAGACCGACGCGCCGAACTGTTCGGACAGGGTCACAATGTCGGGCAGTTTGGCGATGTCGCCGTCCATGCTGAACACGCCGTCGGTGATGACCAATATCTTTTTGGACCCGGCCTCGCGGGCCGCTTTGAGTTGTTCCTCCAGGTGGTTCATGTCGCTGTGGCGGTAGATATAGCGGGTCGCTTTGGTCAGGCGCACGCCGTCGATGATGCTGGCGTGATTCAGTTCGTCGGTGATGATCGCGTCGCCCTCGCCCATGATCGCGGCGATGGTGCCGGTGTTGGCGGTGAAGCCCGACTGGAAGGTGAGCACGGCCTCGACGTGTTTGAACGTCGCCAGGCGGCGCTCCAGTTCTTCATGCAGATCCTGGGTGCCGATGATCGTGCGCACGGCCCCCGACCCGACCCCGTATTCTTCCACCGCCCGGATCGCGGAGGCGCGCATCTTCGGGTGGGTGGTCAGGCCCAGGTAGTTGTTGGACGAGAGGTTGATCACCTCTTTGCCGTCGATGTTGCAGAACGGTTTTTGCTCACCGTAGACGACCCGCAGCGGGCGGAACAGGTGGCGTTCCCGCAGGGTGTCCAGTTCGGTGCGCAGGAAGGACCGCAGGGCTTCTTGCATGGGGGTGACTCCTTTGTGCAGGTGGGTACCGAGCCGAACG
>JBBSAN010001118.1:0-2008 GCA_038252265.1 Chloroflexia bacterium | reverse complement strand
GGCGAGCGCGCCGGTCGGGCTGGTCCAGGCCACCGCCTCCGCCTGGACCAGCCCGGCCAGGTCATCCGGCCGCGTCCAGGCCGCCAGGAGGGCGGGCACTTCCGGGAGGGGCGGGGGCGGCACGCCCAGTAGCCGCGCCCGGTAATGCGCGACAAGGGCCGCGCCGATCCAGGCGGGGACCAGGGTGGCGGCGCGGCCCAACCCCGCGGGGGTCAACCCCAGATAACCCAGGTACTGGAGATAGGCCGGGAGGCCCTCTTCGGCGGCCCGGCTCAAGGCCGTCGCGAGGGCCGCGGCGGCCGTCGTGCCCGGGGCGGCCAGCCAGCCCGGCCGCAGCGGGGGCCGGGGGTTGAGCAGATCCACCCGCTGGACCCGGGCGCGGACCGACGGCGCGCTCTGCCCGTAAAAGGTCGCCGTCAAGTCGCCGCTCCCGTCGACCAGGACCACGCCCCAGCCCGCCGCCCCGGCCTGCTCCAGCAGGCGCAGCACCCGAACGGTGCGCCCCGGGGTGGGCGGAGCGAGCCAGAGCAGATGGCCCCAGGCGGTCGGGTCGCCCAGGTCCACCCCCATGGGCTGATCGCCGACGATACTACGCCCCAGGCTGGCCAGGTCCGCCGGCGGCTGGTAGGTCGCGGGTGGGGGTAACACGGTGGTCGCATGCGGATCGAGGGCCCGCGTGGCCGCCGTGTCGGTGCGGGGCCAGCGCACGGCCGCCCGGTGGGCCACCAGCGGCGTCATCCAGGGCCAGTGGGCCGCGGTCCAGGCGGCCACCCGTCCGCGCAGCGGGAGGGGCCAGCCGCGCCGCTCGGCGGGCGCGGCTCCCGGCCAGCCTTCGACCACAGCCACCCCGGTCCGCTGCCAGTGCAACCAACTGATCGCGGGCGGGCGGGATGGACGAAAATCCAACGGATCCGCGGGTCCCCCCGTGCCGGCCGGGTGCAGCGCCCGCACCACCCAGGTGCGGGGACGCTCTGGAGGGGGTAGGATCGCAGCGACGGGTTCCAAGACCGCTCCCGGCCAGATCTCCGGCAGCAGTTTCTGCAAGGGCCGGGCAACCGCGCGCGGAACGATCAGATAGAGCGCCGGGGTCTCGCCCTGCTGCCAACACAGGCTGACCCGTTCGCCATAGCGGGCCAGGACGGCCAGGCGCGCGCCCACCTGCTGCGGATCCAACTCGGGGGCCAGCGTGGGATACGCGTAGCGCACCCGGTAACACGTGACTTCCACGGCCAGGGGGCGCAGCAGGACATAGGTTCCCCCCAATAGTCCCCCAACCCCCGCCAATTCGAGGAGGATACTGCCCAACCCGGCGTGCCAGACGCTGCCCAGACCGAGCAGGAGGAGGGCCCCCGCGAGCCCGGCCAAACTCTGCGCCAGCGTCATCGGGAACCCCCTCCGGCATCCGCGGGATCATCCGCAAGCTCATCCACAGGCTCACCTGCCCTGAACCAGTCGTCCCACAATGCGGCAGGCGCGCCCTCCCCACTGGCCGGGAGGGCGGCATTGGCGGGATCGTCCTCCGCCTCCCGCCCCACCGTGGGGATCCCGGCCGCGCTCGTCGCCCAGGGACTCAACCCCGCCGCGCCCTCCAGCGGAGCGAGAGGCGGGGGATCCGCACCCCCATTCAGGGTGGCCAGGATGTCATCCAGATCCCCGGTGGCGCGCAACCGATTTTCGGCTTCGCCCTTGCGCCAACGCAGATAGGCGATCCAGTGGTCGTTCAACTCCAACATCGCCGCCGACGCGGCCCCCATCTGTTCGGTGACCGCCCGGCCCCCAACGGATTTACGCGGCATGGGTTCCTTCCTCCTGTAAAAACAGTGATCCCGGGTGCAGCGTGTGCTGCATCTGGATGGCGAGAGAGGATCCGGCCACCAGACTGTCGATGATGCCCATCACCTCGGATTGGATCGCGGCCTCATTCCGTTGCACGGCGCCAGCGGACAGGGGGTTGAAGCCGACGATCCGCCTACTGCTATCCCCGGGAGCGCACTCGCGGACGTTGCCT
>JBBSAN010001117.1:0-2008 GCA_038252265.1 Chloroflexia bacterium | reverse complement strand
CTACTGGGATACCAGCGCGGTGCCCCTCTTGCACCGGCTGTGGTTCCGCTTCTATCCCACGGCGGGGGCGTTGCGGGCGGCGTTTGACCAGCGGGAGGTGGACACGATCAGCACGGTGGACACGGACGCCGTGGCCGGGTTGCGCGGGCGACCCGATGTGCAGATTTACAGCGCCGCGCTACCGGCCACGCAAATGATCCTGCTCAACCTGCGGCTGCCGCTGTTCGACCGGCAGGAAACGCGGCAGGCGCTCCTGCAAAGCCTTGACCGCCCGAACCTCTTGCGTGCAGCGGCCAGCGGGCAGGGCGAGGTGGCCCAAAGCCCGCTGCTGTCCAGTTCGTGGGCCTATCGCCCGGTGCTGGAACGCTACATCTATGACCCGGTGGCGGCAGGGGCGCTGCTCACGGCGGCGGGGTGGCGCGATGATGGACATGGGGGCCGCAGCCGGGAGGGGGTGCCGCTGCGCTTCACCCTGGTCTACCCCAGCGACAACCCTGAAGTGGCGACACTGGCGACGGCGGTCCAGGCGAACTGGGGGCGGGTGGGGGTGGGGATCACCCTGCGGGCGGTGCCCCGCGACCAGCTCTTGAGCGATTACCTCCAGCCGCGCACGTTCGAGGCGGTGTTGATCGGCTGGCGGGGGGTGGCGAACGACCCCGATGTGTACCAGCTCTGGCACTCGACCCAGGCGACGGCGCCCGGCTTTAACTTTGCCGGGTGGCGCAACGATGCGGCGGACCAGGCGCTGGAGGAGGCCCGGCAAACCCTCAAGCGGACCGAGCGGGTGCGGGCCTACAACGATTTTCAGGACGTGTTCGCCACCGAGCTACCCAGCCTGATGCTCTATTACCCGCGCTATAATTACGCGGTCAGCACCCGCGTGCAGGGAGTGAGCCTGCCCCTGGCGCTGGCCGACCCCAGCAGCCGCTTCCAATCGCTGGCCGGGTGGTATATCCAGACCCAGGCCGCCGCGACCCCGCGCTGATCCGCGCCCCGACATGCCGACGCCCCCGGTTTCGACCGGGGGCGTTTTGTTGTTGGGGGGCGATGCCTGGGCGCTTAACTGTCTGCGGGGGTAATGACGAGCATCATCTCATCGAAGTAGCCCCAGCGGCGCAGGAACGAGGCCCAGGCGATTTGCTGGTAGGTGCCAGAGGCGACATCCATGACGCTGACCCCGGTGCTGTTGTAGCCGTAGACGACGAGAGCGTGTTCGCCGGGCACCAGCTTGAACGTGTCCCCGGCGACGGTGCGGGTGACGGGGGTGCGGATGGCCTGGCCGGATGTCAGCCAGACGACAACCGGGGTGCCGCTGCGCAGGGTGGCGAGCAGCCGCGCCTCGTCGTTGTAGTAGACCGACGCCTGGTAGCCGTGGCGTTCCAGCACCGGCACCAGCGGCTCGGCATAGATCCCGTAATCGTTGATCCCGCCGAAGCTGCCGTAAATGTCGCCGCGAAAGCCGAGATGCGGGTTCGCGTTGGTAGAGATCTCGCGCAGGAACACGTTTTGCGAGACCAGATTGCCCCAATAGAGGGTGACGGCGGCGGCGGCGGCATACTCGCAACTCAGGCTGTAGAACTGTTGGACCGCCGGAAAGCCGGTGATGCGGACGGCGGTGGGGGCGGATGACGCCGCCTGGGCCGAAAACGGGGCCAGCAGGCTGACCAGGAGCGCGCCCAGCAGCGCGGCGCTGCGGACCCGCTCGCGAAAAAGACGTGATAGGTGTTGCATGGGGTACCATCCTCTCGTGTGCTCGGTGGGCACCGCTCCCACGAACGCCCGGTCCGGTTGGTTGGTTAAGGTGGGGCGGCGGTGTTATGTTGTACCTTTTTATGATAGCGAAAAAAGATTAAAAGGGGGTGCCCGAATTATTAAAAATTGGTTAAAGTGGTAGCTGCCGCTGCATGAGCGGGGCGGCGCGGGGGCCGGGCCAGATCCGCCCTCACCCCGGCCCTCTCCCTGCGGGCGCGGGCGCTAGACCTGTGTTGGCTCGCTCTCTTTGGCAAGG
>JBBSAN010001116.1:0-2025 GCA_038252265.1 Chloroflexia bacterium | reverse complement strand
TTCGGGCGCAAGCCGGGTGCCAGGAAGCGCAACAGCTCGTAGATGAGGATGGGCATGGAAAAGATCAGCCCGGCGGTCAGGGCCACGCGAAAATAGGTGACAAACGTTTCGGTCACCTTAACCGCCTGGATCGTAATGTGGATATCGTTCGGCTTGGCGGCCAGGAAGAAATCGAGCAGTTGTTGGGAGAAGAAAAAGGCCAGGATGGTCGTGATCAACACGCCGAGGGAGGCCCGCACCAGCCGGTTGCGCAACTCCAGCAGATGCGACATCAGCGGCATCGCATGTTCAGGCGCGTCGGGATCGGGGGGCAACACGCGCAAACGCGGGCGGCGGATTTTGGGAGCAGCCATGTGCAGCCTGATACTTCCTAAAGCGCGGATCAGTCGGGGGCCGCCTGCGGATGCGGGGCTGAACGCGCCAAACCCGGCGGCCCCAGCGGCGGGCAGCTAGCAAGGGAAAGGGTCACCCCGGCTAGCTACCCACCACATAGGTCTGCGGGTTGCGACAGAAATTATGCCGTGACCGTACTATCTTGTTGGAGATAGTTGTTGACGTACTGTGTGATGCGGTCCACTGCTTCGTTGACGGTGCCGATATTGGCATCTTCGTCGGCGATTTTCATGCCGCCGAATGGCTCGAAGGTATCTTCGATGCTCATCAGCAACTCGACCATATCCAACGAGTCCGCGCCCAGATCCGCGAACATGGCGTCAGAAGTGACTTTCGCGCGGTCGACCTTGAGCAGGTCCACGATCATATTCTCCAGCAGCACACCGATCAAGCCGCGCATATCTTTCCCCACGAGGCTGTCCGCGGCCACATCATACTTCTGCGTAGCGATGCCGCGCAGAATGATGTTGACCAGCGTGTCCGTGTCGGCGGTTGCCACCTCAGTGGAATCGGCGCCATAATTTTGCACAGCCACCTCGCGCAAGTGCTCGGTTACTTGGCTCATGCTTTCACCTCCTTTCGCCCTCTAAATTGATAAACGAGTATGCCTAACGGCCTGATGTTGGGGGCTATTATGGTGGCCCTTCGGTCAGCCCTTCCAGGTTTTCGAGATCCAGCCCGGCAAAAGGCGAAACATCCTCACCCAGGCGGTTCGCCCCCGGCGTCCCGGCGCGCCCCGGCGGGCGGCGCGTCTGGACATGAGTAGCGACGGTGCCCAGCACCCCATTAACAAAGCGGCTGGAGCTATCGCTGCCGAACCGTTTACCCAACTCCACAGCTTCATTGATCGCCGCTTTGAGGGGCACTTCGTTGTTGAACAATAGCTCGTAGATCGCCAGGCGCAGGACATTCTTGTCCACCTTCGCCATCTGATCCATCGGCCAGTTGGGCGCGGCCTTGGCGATGATCACGTCCAGTTCGTCGCGGTGGGTGACCACCCCTTCGACCAGGGTGGTGGCAAACGCCGCCCCATCCCCGCTGAGGCCGTTATCCTCCAGGTGGCGGGCCAGCACCGGCAGGGCATCATGCCCCACGCTATCCACCTCGAACAAGGTCTGCAAGGCCAGGACTCGCGCCAGCCGCCGAATTGTTGTCGCCATGCCGCCCCAAATGGGACCGGGGCCAGACCGCCGCCCCGCTAGTCCGCCACGTCCTCAATAAACACGTTGACCTCGGCCACTGGCATCCCCACCATCAGGTGCAGCGCATCCGCCACGGCTTGCTGGACCTTCTTGCCCAGATCGCGCAGCGAGTGGCCGGGCCGGGCCACGACGGCCACATCCACATGAACCGCGCCATCGAGCACCACCAGGCGCACGCCGTCGCTAGCTCCCTGCTGCCCCCGGCTGAGGGTTCGTAGTCCGCCGCCGGCGGGGTGTAGATTGCTGCCGACGCCCATTCTGACGACCCCCGGTGTCTCCAGCGTCGTCAGGTTGGCGATCATCGCCAGCACGCTCGGGGCGATCCGCACCGTCCCCAGCTTCGGTTTGTCCATGCCCATGGGCTGTTTGCTCCTCTGGCCCCGCGTCTGCTGCCGGGGCCGCGACCGCTTCCACTAGGGGGGCGGGGACC
>JBBSAN010001115.1:0-2030 GCA_038252265.1 Chloroflexia bacterium | reverse complement strand
GGGGCAGGACCACGACGGCGACGAGCGGGTGCAACTGTTCCGCGTGGACCGGGCCGCGCCGGGGACGATGGTGCCGCTGACCGAAGCCCACCCCAACTGCTTCCTGCACGGTGGGCAACTGCACCCCAACGGGCGCTGGCTGGTCTACGATGCGAACATGGACGCGGCGACCGGGGCGGAAATCGAGCCGAACTGGGTCTATCGCCACGATCTCACCACCAGCGAACGGCAGGTATTGGCCCGCCCGCAAAAGGCCAGCTTCAGCCAGACCAGCCTGAACGAGCCGGGCACGCACATCCTCTACACCCGCATGCAGCGGGAGCCGGGGGGCGTGCAAATCTGGATGGTGGATATCGAGGGGCAGGAGGACCGCGAGATCCTCAACGCCGGGCCGACCGGGAAAGTAGACGCCTCGTGGTTCCCCGACGGGCAGCGCGTGCTGGTGCTGGCCGAACACGGAGCCTACCGGCGGCTGGGCGTGTGGGACCGCCCCAGCGGGGAGGTGGGTTGGCTGATCGATGACCCAGCCCGCAACATCGAAGCGGCCTTTGTGCCGCCGGGCAGCGATGGCACCTGGGCGGTGGTGGTCGAGGGGCGCGATGCCCAGGCCCACGCCTCGCTCCTCCAGACGGCGACGGGCGAAGAGCGGGCGCTGCCCCTGGTGCCCGGCACGCTCATCCCCTTGCACCCGCTGGGCAACGACGAGTGGGTCGGCACCTATGCCAGCGCGCAACAGCCGACCGATCTGGTGCGCTTCTTCCTGGCCGATGTACGGCCCGCCGCGTTCACCAGCCTGACCAGCATCTGGGAACGCACCGCCTTGCGCTCCACCGACCTGACCCCCGCCCAGGATTTCCGCTGGCGCTCGGTGGATGGGCTGGCGATCCAGGGCTGGCTCTACCGGACCGCCGACCCGGCGCGCGGCACCGTCGTCTACGTTCACGGCGGCCCCACGTTCCACAGCGAAGACAAGCTCAACGCGCAGATCCAGTTCCTGGTCTCCCAGGGCTTCCATGTGCTCGACCCGAACTATCGCGGCAGCACCGGCTTTAACCTGGCCTTTCAGGAATCGATCAAAGCGGACGGCTGGGGCGGGCGCGAGCAGGACGACATCCGCACCGGGATCGAGGCGCTGATCGCCGCCGGGATCGCCACGCCGGGCCGGGTGGGCGTGACCGGCACCTCGTATGGCGGCTACTCGTCGTGGTGCGCCATCACCCGCTGGCCGCCGGAACTGGTCGCGGCGGCGGCCCCGATCTGCGGCATGACCGATCTGGTGGTGGACTACGAGACGACTCGCCCCGATCTGCGTCCTTACAGCGAAGAGATGCTGGGGGGCCGCCCCGATCAGGTGCCCGACCGCTACCGCGAGCGCTCCCCGATCCACGCGGTCGGCCACATTCGGGGGCGCTTGCTGATCGTCCAGGGGATGCAGGACCCCAACGTGACGCCCGAAAACGTCCGCACCGTGCAGGCGGCGCTGGACGCAGCGGGCATCGCCTATGAACTGCTCCCCTTCCCCGACGAGGGCCACGGCATCTATCGCCCCCGCAACCGCAAGGTGTTGTACCGGCGGCTAGCCGATTTCTTCGGCGCAGCGTTCAGCACGCCATAATCCAGTGGGCGCGGCACGCGTCATGCTTAATCAGAGCGGTGAGCGTTTATATGCTCGCTGAACCTGCATCCACTTTTTATACAGGAGGAACCAACGATGGATTACCCTGTCAGCAACGAAGTCTACAACCTGCTGTCGATGCTCACCAACAAGCTCCAGGCGCTGGAAGCTTATGACAAATATGGCAAGGACATGGACAGCGCGGGCCGCGATGCCCTCAAACGCATCACCACCGACGACCGCGCCCACATCGAACTATTGATCGATGCCCTCGAAGCTCGACTTTGTACACGGCGGTCAGGCCGCCGCCGCCTGCATCACGCGCGCCAGGTCCGCGTAGCGCAGGGTTATTTGTTCTCCCGCTGAATCCGGCCTATCCAATAATTCCCCGCGCCACAATTCGTGCCGGACGCGC
>JBBSAN010001114.1:0-2031 GCA_038252265.1 Chloroflexia bacterium | reverse complement strand
TTCTCACGGTCCTACCGTGGGCTAGCGTCTGCCGCCCCTCCGGGGCTATGTTCGCCAGCCATGTACACTGCCAGGCGGGCTGGGTAGAAACATGATGAGGCTACGCGGCACTCTCCCGGAAAGCGGCGACTATCGTCGTCGTCAACGCTTCGGCCAGGGTGCCGTCGGGGTCTAGTTCGGGGTCGAAGACGGTTACTTCTAGACCGGCGGCGAGGGGAGAGCGGAGGAGGGTCGCCAGCAGCGCGGTCAGTTCGGCATAGCTCAAGCCGCCCGGCGGCTCGGGCGAGTCCACGGCGGGCATGATCGCCGGGTCCAGCACATCGGCATCCAGGTGGATCCAGAAGCCGTCCAACCCTTGCTCCGTGAGGGCGGTGAGGGCCGCGGTTGCCGCCGCCGCTACACCCACCCGCTGGACCTCGTCCACATCGGCGCGGTGCATGGCCGAGTCCCAGAACGGCTGGAGATCATACTCTGGCGGGTATTCCTCGTTGCGATAGGCCAGCACCGCCACATCGGTTTCGCGCACATAAGGACGCTGCCCGTCAATATCGGTCAGCGCCGGGGGACCGTGGCCGGTGACCAGGGCCAGATCCAGCCCTGCCGCCGCCAGGGCCGGGGCGGGCGTGGGGTAGGCAAAATCGATGTGACCGTCGAGGAAGACCAGGCCGTACCGCCCCAGCCGCTTCAACCCCAGCATGGCCCCCAGCAGGATGCTGCAATCGCCACCCAGCACCAGGGGGAAGTGCCCCGCCTGCCGGATGGATGCAATCCGGCGGGCCAGTTGGATGGAGTATTCCCGGATCGCCGGACCATTGCGAAAGTGCGTCTCCCGGTCGGGGGCCGGGGCATAAGGCAGGGGAAAGACCTGCCCCGCATCCCGCGCCAGGAGCCGCAAGGCGAGGCCGTGCTCCCGCAGGGTCGGGGCCAGCTTGTAGACCCCCGGCACGCGGCCAGGAGCCGGGGGGGCGCAACCCCAGGTTGGACGGGGCGTCCAGCAGCACGATCCGGCGTGGAGGGGTCATCATCAGCTAACGGTGCTCCGGGGGCCTGCTGTTCCGGCGGGACAACCCCGGCGCGCCAGGGCGGACGTGCCCGGCGGCTTCAGCAGGGGGCGACCCGGCGCGCACAGACAGCAGGGGCGGGTTAGTGATACTGGATCAGGGTGACGATCTCGTACTTGTCAAGTTGCTCACGGGCTTTGAGGAAGCTCAACTCGATCAGGTAGGCCAGGGCGACCACCTCGCCACCCAGGTGCTGCACCAGCTGGATCGTGGCCCGCGTGGTGCCCCCGGTCGCCAGCAGATCATCCACAATAATCACCCGCTCGC
The DNA here is from genome assembly GCA_038252265.1 of Chloroflexia bacterium. Taxonomy (GTDB): domain Bacteria; phylum Chloroflexota; class Chloroflexia; order QHBQ01; family JAICKM01; genus JBBSAN01. The sequence goes on along the minus strand of JBBSAN010001114.1, from coordinate 703 downwards.
CGGGCATGATCGAGTCGCGGTGCATTTCGACGCTGTTGGTGCCGTACTCCAGGGCATACTCGGCGTTGACTGTGGCGGCGGGCAGCTTGCCCAGTTTGCGGGCGGGCACAAAACCCGCGCCCAGCAGGTAGGCCAGGGGCGCGCCAAAGATGAACCCCCGCGATTCGATGGCGACGACCTTCTGGGCGTTGCAGGACCGCAGGCGCTCGGCCAGCATATCCACCGACGTTTTGAAGCCGGTCGAATCTTTCAGCAGGGTTGTAATATCGCGGAACAGGATGCCGCGCACCGGGAAATCCGGCACGTCACGGATCATCCGCCTTAACTCGTCAACATCCACAGCGGCTCCTACTTTGTCTTGTCAGATCTGCCGGGCGCGAAACTCCCGGTCGCCGTCAGCCTGCCTACGCCACGGCCCCACAGCAGGCCCACCCCATTAGCAGGCGTCGTTATTGTAGCACAAGATCCAGGGCACGTCAAAGAGTGCGGAGTGCGGAGTGCGGAGTAATTCTAGCGCTATTACGCAGTACGCAGTACCACTACATTTGCACTTTTTACAATTCGTGCCTGGCCGTTCGCGGATCCTATCCACATCTTGCGGCAGATTGCCGCATTGGCCCTAAATGTGGCCTCCGTATGACGTTTAATCAAAAAGTGCAAATGTAGTGAGTACGCAACTGTTCACGCAACTATTCACGCATCA
>JBBSAN010001113.1:0-2032 GCA_038252265.1 Chloroflexia bacterium | reverse complement strand
TGGCCCGCCTGGGCTACGGGGCCGAGCAGGCCCTGGCCTTCTCCGCCCTGATCCTGCTGCTGAATCTGGTGAATGCGGCGGTCGGCTATGCCGTCTGGTGGTGGGAAAGCCGGGCGAGCAGTGAGCAGCGAGCAGCGCGCAGCGAGTGATCAACGGCTACTGACAAAGGATAGTTGGCGACAAACAACTGATGATTCAGGGGTATCTTACACATTATGGCGGGTGGTTGCTGCTGGCGGGGATGGTCGTCCTGGTCCTGGCCGGGGCGCTCTTTGTCTTTCGCCGGGCGATCCAGCATGAGACCGACGGGGGCGGGCCGTATGCGCGGGTGGGGGTGGCGGCGCTGGTCGTCGGGGCGGTGCTGATCACCGGCATGGTCACCTGGGCGCGCTACACCCGGCAGCAGGGGGAGGCTCCCTCGCTCGCGCCGGGGGCACACAACCTGATTACCCCCCGCCCCCGCGCCGCCGTTCCGAGTGATCTCCTTTGGTCCTTTTTGCTGGACGGCGGATGGACTATGCAGCCTGCCAGCGAGGATGCCCACATTCAGGAGTTGTCCAGCGCGCGGGTCGCCGTGGTGCCGAATGCGCGCTACGGCTACAGCTTCCATGCCTACTCCCACCTGCTGGATGTGCGGGGGGTGGTGCAACCGGCGCAGGTGCAAGCCCGGTTGTTGTGGGAAGATGCCGCGCTCCATGCCCTGTCCTGGCAAGATGGCCCGGTGGTGACTATAGACACGGCCTATCCCGGCACCCCGCCGACGTCGGGGACAGACACCGCGCCGCTCCTATCCGGCAGCGAGGTTGCCCCGGCCCATGCGGCCTATGCGCGGCTGATCATCCGCCAGCTTCAGGGCAGCGGCTTCTATAGCGAGGATGTGCGCCTGACCGCCGAGGGCGTGCGGGTGGAGCCGTATCCCGACGGGGCGCGGGCGGCGCTGGCCTTCAGCTTCGACTGGGAGAGCGCGATGGGCGGGGCGATCCATTCCAAAGGGGCGGAGGGCCACGATCCTGCCGCCGCCACCGCGCACGGGCTGGCGATGCGCCAGGGGGCCGACATTCTGCGCGACATCTTCGCCACTAACACCGTCAGCGCCACGTTCTACGGCACCGGCTATAATCTGCTGGATGGCAACACCGCGCGGCGGACCTTCTCCGGCAACCCGACCTATAGCTGGGCGAAGCCGAAATGGGGCTGGGCGACCGATTACTGGACCACGCACCCCTGGTACGGCGACGACCCGTTCGGTACGGTACAGAGCGACCCCGGCTGGTATTTCGGCGACCAGACCGATGCGCTCCACGCCGCCGGGCACGAGATCGCCAGCCACACGTTCGGCCATCTCTACGTGCGCGGTTCGACCCCGGCAGAACTGGACACCGACCTGAGCGAGTGGGACCGAGCGGCGGCGGCGCGGGGGTTGCCCCCCATGCAGAGCTTTGCCTTCCCCTGGCAAAGCTCCAACAGCCTGATCAATGCCGCGACGGGGAGCAGTTCGTTCTATGGGGTGATGGCGGCACACGGCATACGCTCGGTCACGCGTATTTATCCCGTCGATCTGCGCGACCACTACACCCTCAGTGCTGTCCCATTATACATATCCCAAACAGCCACGATCAGCCCCGACATCAGCATCATGCCCGACTTCCTGCTCGGCCCGCCGTTGGCCGGGGCAGGGGATATTGCCATCACCGACACTATCACCAGCGGGGTTGACGAGACACGGGGCGCGGTGGGCAACGTGGACGGGGCGAAGCAGGTGATCGCCACTGTGCTGGCGCGGCGAGGGGTGACCAGCTTCTGGAACCACCCCGAACAACTGGCGACTCAGCCCGACGTGGCGAACATCTGGCGCGAGACAGTAGCCTATGCCGCCACCCAGCGCCCCAACGGGCTATGGATCGCACCGGTCAGTACCATCACCGGGTACATGCGCGACATGCGCGAGGTGGAGGTGGTCTGGCAAACGCAGCCGGGTGGCTACGGAGCTGTTGTGACGAACCATACCGACCATATGCTGGAAGGCGTGACC
>JBBSAN010001112.1:0-2041 GCA_038252265.1 Chloroflexia bacterium | reverse complement strand
GTGCTCAGCCCGGTGCGCGATGGCCGTGCTGCTGAATATTTCTTCCGCAAACTACTGGGTGCTACCCATACAGTGGCACCGCGGGTTGTGAACGTAGATAAGAATGCTGCGTATCCCCCAGCCTTCAAGGCACTGCAGGATGCGGGCGAGCTACCGCCTGAATGCGAACTACGGCCCGTGAAATATTTGAATAACATCGTCGAGCAGGATCACCGCTTCATCAAACGCCGGGTGAAGCCGGGCTTAGGTTTTAGCTGGTACAGAACGGCGTGGGCGACACTGCAGGGCTATGAAGCGATGAACCAACTACGCAAGGGGCAAGTACAAGGAACCAGCAAAGGTGATATTCTCAGTCAGGTGCGGTTCATCGACCGCGCCTTCGGCTTGGCTGCCTGATCTATTGCCCGCTGGCCGCTGCATCCCCAAATTCCGCGCAATCGGAACGTCCTCAGTTCTTGCAACAGAACCAGATCATGTCGCCCATCTTTGCTTTGGGTGAGCGAAGCATCCGCTTCATGACCGGGTTGACCAGGTACTTGAATAGGAAGTTGGGCGGCTTGGTCTCACTGATTGGCCGGACCTTCCTTGCGGCGTTGGGGGTGGCGGTCTCCTGGGTCTCCCGAGGGGTTGCCATTTGCGGGTATCCTCTCTTTCCGGTCCCGCGCCGGTCGGCACTCAGACCTGTACTTGAGTATGCTTGCTTGTCCCGCTAGCCAACGACGAGCACCACTTTGCCGGTGCTGCTGCCGCGCTCCAGCAGTTCATGCGCCCGGGCTACCTCCGCCAGCGGGACGGTATGCGTCGCAACCCGCAGCCGGCCCGTTGCCAGATGATCCAGCAGCGTGTGGTTGGCCGCGGCTTTCGCCTCCAGGCTATGTAGCGGCGTGTTAAACCCGATCACCGATTGGCAGCCGCCTATCAGTTGCTGGGGCACCATCCCCGAAGACTGGCCGCTCAACGCGCCGAACACCACCAGGCGACCGAACGGGGCGAGCGCGGCCAGGCTGGGCTGCAAGATGTCACCACCTATCGCGTCGAGTGCCACGTCCACGCCGCGCCCGTGGGTGATCTGGTGCACCTGCCCCACCCAGTCGGGGCGGCGCAGATCCAGCGCGGGACCTGCACCCAGTCCGGCGACGAAGCTCAATTCTGCCTCGGTTCGGCCCGTGCCGATGACTACCCGCGCGCCCATGAGCTGCGCCAACTGCACAGCTATAGCGCCCACACCGCCGGCGGCGGCGTGGACGAGCACGCTTTCGTCCGGCGCGAGCCGGGCGGCCCGAGCAAGCATGAGGTACGCCGTCTGGCCCTGTATGGGGAGGGCGGCGGCTTGTTCAAAGCTGACCCCATCCGGGATCGGGGTGATCTCGCCCGCCAGCGCCAGCGCGTACTCGGCATAGCCGCCCTCGACATGCGCCATGACGGGTAGCCCCTCGCGCACGCCGGTAACGCCAGGGCCGCCCGCCACCAGCGTGCCTGCCACTTCGTAACCCAGAATAGTGGGAAGGGGCACTAGATTGGGGTAGCGGCCATTACGCTGCCCGACATCTGCCTGGTTGACCCCAGCGGCCACCACCTTGATGAGCACCTGTCCCGCACCCGGCCTCGGCACTTCTACCTCTTCGACCAACAGGACTTCCGGGCCGCCCCGGCCATGAATGCGGACTGCTTTCATTTCGCATACCTCGTGTTCTTGATCTATGGCCTGAATCTCACGATGCCGGCGCTGGTGGAGCCCAGTCGCCGCTCCGGCGCTGCTGGCGCGTCCTAGTCGCTCTTTGCCCGCGGTTCGCCCTGTTCCCACTTCACGTGGTTGACCGGTTGGCGCGCTGCTTCCGCCCCACTGGAGAGGTGCTCGATAAGCGTCTGAAGCGCGCTGGCTACCTGCTCGAGGGGACGGAGGCTGCGTTGCGTGCGGCACAGCAGGATACCCCCCTCCAGCGCGGCAAGAGTAAGGGTCGCCAGGTCCTCGGTCCTCTCCGGTTGGACCCCGCCCCCCACGAGTTTGCGCCGGAACGCCTCGTGCCACGCGGCGTAGATG
>JBBSAN010001111.1:0-2048 GCA_038252265.1 Chloroflexia bacterium | reverse complement strand
GTAGAGTTGCGCGTCCGTCTGGCGGGCCAATTCACGCGCCCCCGACACGAAATCGGCATGGATGTGGGTTTCGGTCACGGCGGTGATGCGCAGCCCGGCCCGCGCCGCCGCGTCCACATATTGCTCAAGCTGCCGATTGGGATCCACGACCAGGGCCTCGCCGGTCGCCTGGCAGCCGAGCAGGTAGCTGGCCTGGGCCAGCCCCTCATGATAAAACCGTTGCAACAACATCGTCTGCTCCTGAGTTAACGATGTTCGGCTCGCTGCGCGGCCTGCGGCGAGAGCCACCAGCCCCACCAGTCGATCCGGCTGCCGGTGAAATGGTCATTCTACAGGGTTAGATGCACCCTGGTCCCGCCGGGTTACATCGGCTGCGGGCCGCTGTAACCTTCAGCCAGGGATCGGCATCTAACCAGTAGAGACTAGCAGCTATCACGCGACAAAATAAGGAGGAGCTATGCCAACGCGATCCGCGTATAGTTTTGGGACGGTTCTGGCGCTGCCGCTGGATCAGGCCGTGGAGCAGGTGACGGCGGCGCTGAAACAAGAAGGCTTCGGCATCTTGACCACCATTGATGTCCGGCAGACCCTCAAGCAGAAGCTGGATGTGGAATGGGAACCGTATGTCATTCTCGGCGCGTGCAATCCGCCACTCGCCCACCGGGCGCTCACGGCGGTCCACGACATCGGCCTGCTCTTGCCCTGTAATGTGATCGTGCACCAGCACGGGGCCGAGAGCCGGGTCGAAATCGCCGATCCGCTGGCGATGCTGGGGCTAGTCCAGGACGACACCTTGCGCGCGGTCGCCGAGGAGGCGCGCACCCGGCTCCAGCGGGCGCTCCAGCACCTGCCCGCCGCGCCCTGACGGGGCTGCACACACGGTAGCCAGCAGGGGGGACCACTTGGTCCCCCCTGCTGCTTTCCAGCCTCAGGCGGCAGCTCCGGCTGGCACGCCCCCGCGCTGCTGGCACGGACTTAGGCGTGGACGCCCGGCAGAAACACGGTCGGATCGGGGACGGCCAACGGGCTAGCGGCGCGGAAGGTCTCGGCATAGGCCACCCCGATGAGCCGCCCCATATGGGCGTCTTCAGCCTCATAGAGTTGCAGCAAGCGATCCCCCTCCGCGACCCGGAAGATGGAGTGATATTCGGCCAGGGCCTGCTGTTTGAGCGCATACTCCGCCGACACGTCTACCGCGAAGGCGAACTCGCTCCAGGCCGGCTCGAGCTTGCAGTGGGGAAAGAACAACCGCTCCACCTCCCAGGGAGCCGTGTCCGCCAGTCCTTCCCCGCCGGGAACCCGATCCCAGTGCCGCAGCCGGGCATAGAAGACGGCGGCGCGGGCGATCGGCTCCAAGGCGGCATGGTCGGGATGCACACAGGCGGCCGCCGTGGCGAAGACCCAACGCGGCTGCAAGCGCCGGATCACGGCGGCCACGGCCAGACGGGTAGCGACCGTGTCCTGGATGAAGCGGTCCTGAAACCCCAGCAGCACGCGTTCCACGCCCAGGATGGCGGCGGCCTGCGCCGCCTGCCGCAGCCGCTCGCCCGGAGGATCAAAGTCCGAGGGCTCCCCCTCACAGAGATCCAGGAAGACCCCGGCGAGGCCTTTACGGACCAGCTTGACCACAGTGCCGCCCATCTGCACCTCGGCGTCGTCCGGATGGGCCGAGACGACCAGGAAATCGGCGTGGTTCATACGCATCATACCTCCTCGCGGGTGATGGACCGGAACAGCGGGTGCCCGGCCCCCCACATACGTGTTGGTCTACCCGATGATCAGCCGGAGGCCGACCAGCGTGAGCGCGGCGGCCAACCCGCGCACGATCCACTTGCCGTGGACCCGGTGGGACAGCACACCGCCCACCTGCGCCCCAGCGATGGCCCCGACCGCCATGGCGAGGCCGGGGCCGAGCTGCACATTGCCCAGGGCCAGGTGACTGAGGGTGCCCGTGGCCGCCGAGATCGCCAGGATGAAATGCGAGGTGGCGGTGGCGATATGGGCCGGGAAGTCGAACAGGGTAATCAGCGCGGGCACGTGGATGATGC
>JBBSAN010001110.1:0-2050 GCA_038252265.1 Chloroflexia bacterium | reverse complement strand
GGTTATGATTATGTTAACAATGACCCCGACCCCAGCGACGACAACGGCCACGGCACGCACGTCGCGGGGACCATCGGCGCGGCCACCAACAACGGCGTCGGCGTGGCGGGCATGTCGTGGGTCACGAGGATCATGCCGGTCAAGGTGGCCGATGCGCAGGGGCGGGTTAGTAGCGCGACCTGGATCAACGGGCTGGTCTATGCCCGCACGCACGGGGCGCGCGTGGTCAACATGAGCTTCGGCGGCCCCGGCTCGTCGGCGGTCGAACAGCAGACGATCAACGACGCCTGGGCCGCCGGGATGGTCATCGTCGCCTCGGCGGGCAACAGCGCCCAGGACGGCAACCCGGTCAACTATCCGGCCTCGTATGACAACGTGGTCTCGGTGGGGGCTACCTCGGCGGCGGATCAGCGGGCCAGCTACTCGGAGTATAACAACCGGGTGGATGTGGTCGCTCCCGGCGGCGATGGGAACAACGCCACGCTCGACCAGTGGATCTTGAGCACGATCCCCAACGGCTACGGGCTGGCAAGCGGCACCTCGCAGGCCGCGCCCCATGTCGCCGGGCTGGCGGCGTTGATGTTCAGCACGTCGAACAACTGGACCAACGCCACGTTGGTGCAGGCGCTGGGGAGCACGGCGACCGACCTCGGCCCGGCGGGCCGCGACGACGAGTATGGCTATGGGCTGATCAACGCCGCCCGCGCCGTGGCCGCCGGACCAAATCCCCCGCCCGCGCCGACCGCCACCACGCGCCCCCAGCCGACCACGCCCCCCCCGCCCACGGTGCCGCCGCCCCCGACCGTGCCGCCCCCCACCGCTGCACCGACTAACCCCCCCGCCCCCTCCACGGTGACCCCCCTGCCGGGGCCGACAGTGCAACCCGGTTGCCTGTTCAGCGATGTCTGCCCCGCCGACCTATTCTACCCCCCGATTGCCCACCTCGTGCAACTGGGGGCGATCAGCGGCTATGGCACGCAGTATTTCCCGTTCAACAACGTGACGCGGAGCCAGGCGGTCAAGCTGGCCGTGCTGGGCCTGGGCGTGCCGCTGGCGAACCCCAGCATGCCGACGTTTGCCGATGTCGGCCCGCTCAACCCGTTCTACGTCTATGTGGAGACAGCCGCCGCCCAGAACATGGTCAACGGCTACCCCTGCGGTGGCCCCGGCGAGCCGTGCCCAGGCCTCTATTTCCGCCCGTTCCTGGCGATCACCCGCGCCCAGCTCGCCAAGGTCGTCGTCGTGGCAAAGGGCTGGACCCTGCTCAACCCCGCCGACGCCACGTTCGCCGACATGCCGCTCGGCTCGCCCCTGGCCGCGTATGTGGAGACGATCGGGGCGCACCCTTCCATCGTCACTGGCTATCCCTGCGGGGCACCGAACGAACCGTGCGACCCCCAGAGCCGGGCCTATTTCCGCCCCCTCGCCACGGCCACCCGCGCCCAGGCCGCCAAGATCGTAGACACGGCGCGGACGGAGAAGTGAGGCGAAGAGGTTAGAAGTTAGAAATCAGAAGTCAGAAGTCAGAAGTCAGAAGCATACAGAGTTTTGTGTAAAGAGCAGGAGCCGGGTATCCTGTATTGGGCGGTCTGAATAGGCGGAACATTGTTATGGATAAATACTTACAACACCTACCGATTCATCTTCAGCAGAGTAGCTTCAGAGGAGCGAACGAATCGGCTTGGGCCGCACAAGAAGCCCCACAAGTTATCGATTACCTGGCTGCTCAGGATGTAGCGATCTTAGGCGGCGAAGTGTGGCTTCCTACCATACCGGGACCTACGATACCAGGGCCATTCATTTACGGGTGGGACATAGGGGCAAAAAGAGAGAAGGAATCCTGGTCACAATTTGTGCAAAGAGCGAGTCACCTGGCTAAAGAATACGTTGCCACGTTTGAGTGGGACGAAGCTCGACTTTGTACACAGGGGGAAACTCGTGCAGAGACACCGGCTCCTTTCGAGTATGATGGTATTGCGCTACACCATTCATACCCGGAGGTTCCTGATGTCTCTGCCTGCCCCCATTATACCCGTTTTGGCCCCGTTTC
>JBBSAN010001109.1:0-2058 GCA_038252265.1 Chloroflexia bacterium | reverse complement strand
GACCACTGATCACTGACCACTGATCACTGACCACTGATCACTGACCACTGGTCACTTCTCTACTACAGTGCCGGTTTGCCCATCGAGCGCCGCCACGGCGCGGTACAACTGCGTGATGATCGCCTGGCGGCCCCCGGCTTCGACAAATTCGGCGGCGGCGCGGACCTTCGGCCCCATACTCCCGGCGGCGAACTGCCCGTCGGCCAGGTAGGCGCGGGCTTCGGCCACGCTGATATGGGCGAGGGGGCGCTGGGTGGGCTTCTTATAGTCGAGCGTCACCTGCTCCACATCGGTCAGGATGAGCAGGCGGGTGGCCTCCAGGGCGTGGGCGAGGAAGGCTCCGGCCAGGTCTTTGTCGATCACCGCCTCGACCCCATGCAACTGCCCCTCGGCGTCGCGCACCACCGGGATGCCGCCCCCGCCGCTGGTGATGACCAGCATCCCCGCCTGGACCAGTTCGCGCACGGCGGCGAACTCGACCAGCCCGACCGGGGTAGGGCTGGGCACCACGCGCCGCCAGCCGCGCCCGCTGTCCTCGACCACCGACACGCCCGCATCGGCCAGGCGCTGGGCTTCTTCGGCGGTGTAGAAGGGGCCGACCGGCTTGGTCGGATTCTGGAAGGCGGGGTCGGCGGCGTCCACCAGCACCTGGGTAACCAGGGTGGTGATCCGCCCGGCGGCAGGGTGGTTGCGGCGGGCCAGGGCGTTGCCCAGCGCCTGGCTGATCATGTAGCCGATCCAGCCCTGGGTCATCGCGCCGCACACGTCCATCGGCAGCGGGGGCACGTCTTTGGCCCCCGCCGCTTGTTGGAGGAGTAGGCTGCCCACCTGCGGCCCGTTGCCGTGGGTGATCACCACCCGGTCGCCGCGCTCCACCAGGTCGGCAATCGCCTCGGCGGCGCGGGCCACGTTGGCGAATTGCTCGGCAGACGTGCCGCGCTCGCCCGCCTGTTTGATTGCGTTGCCCCCCAGGGCCACGACCAGGATTTCTCCTTGCGCTGTGTTCATGGTTCTCCCTCACCCCGCCGTGCCCCTTAGAATTAGCCGTCATTGGCCGGGCACGAACTGCATTGTACCATTTTTCGCGGGCCTGGCTCAAGGCGGAACGAGGGATGAGGAATGAGGAATGAGGAATGAGAGCTAAGTTGCTGGGGATGTACGAACAGAATACAGGCGTTGCTTTGCTAGCGCACAGGGACGATCATCGCCCTCTATACCTCTTGTTTCTCATTCCTCATTCCTCGTTCCTCATTCCTCGTCACGGTCCGTCCGGCACCGCCACCACCGTGTAGCGGCGACCGGCTTCGCGGAAGGGGCGGGGGGTGGCGGCGGCCTGGAGGGCAGCGGCGGCTTCGGGACCGGTCAGGCGAAGCGCCGCGCCGGTGCCCCGGTTGCTGGCCTCTAGCACAGCGGCGAGGGCGGTGTTGGGCAGCGGCCAGTCGGCGGCGGCATCGGCGGGAACGAGCGGGCTGCCCCCTTCAGCGTAGAGCGCGACGGCGGTGGGCGGGTAGGGCGGTCCCCCCTCTGGCATCCGCGCGCGCAGGGCGGTGACCAGCCGCAGGAGCCGGGCGCGGGGCGTCTCCGGCGTGGCCTGCTGATCGGCGGGGCCGAAGCCCAGCGCGGATGCCCCCGACCCGTGGTCTTGCCCGGCGGCCACGAGCCGGACCTGCGTGGTCGCCGCATCATAGATGTTGGGCAGCGGGTACGCCGGGTCCAGGTCGAAGAAATGAAGGTCGGTGATCGCCAGGGTGAGCAGCCCCTGCATCGCGCCCTCATCCAGGTGGGTCTGGTAGTAGCCGGTGCGGGTGTGATAGACCAGCGTCCCGTCACCAAAGAGGGTGAACGCCGGGAAGCGGGCCGCCAGCGCATCCAGCCGGGGCAGCAGGCCCGCCGTCTCGGTCATCTGGATCACAATCTCGTGCGCCCCGGTCGGAGGGGGGATGCCGCCCGCTGCCGGGGTGGGCGGGGGCGGGGGCGGCGCGGTGGTGGGTGACGGGGGCACCGCTGTCGCGCTCGGCTCCACCGGGGGCAGGGCTGTAGAGGTGGGGGGCACCGCTG
>JBBSAN010001108.1:0-2058 GCA_038252265.1 Chloroflexia bacterium | reverse complement strand
CGGCGGAGGAGAGTTGGATTGCCGCCGCCCGCAATTCGGCCACGGTCATCTGCTGCTGGGCGGCCCGCGCCTCGACCAGGGCAGCGGCCACATCGTTAAAAGCGCGGACGACTGCTCCCAGTTCGTCCTGATTGTCCAGTTCCACCGGGGCGGTTAGATCGCCGCTGACCATGCGCCGGGAGGCTCCGGCGAGCTGCCGCACGGTCTGCATCACCGCCTGATAAAAGCCGATCCAGCAATAGGCGACCACCCCCAGCGCGATCAGGGTCACGATCAGGGTCACGGCTTTGATCTGGTTAAACCCGGCGATGCGCGCCTCCAGCAGGTGATCCAGCTCGATGATCGCGCTGTCCCACAGGGCAAAGCTGGCTTGCAAGGCGTCCTGCCCCAGCCCCCGGTGCAGCGCGGGCGTCGCGTTAATTACGGGCGCGTTGATGATGTTGGTATCGACCAATTGGAGGAACGCTTCTGCGGCAGCCTGGTTCGCCAACATGCCGGATTCCAGGGCTGCTTTGAGCCGCGCCGTTGGATTATTCCGAAAGGCTACGGTCAGGCCCCGGCTGATTTCGTCCAGCCGATCTTCGCTCTGGCCGATGAGGGCAATGACCTGCGCCCGCGCCGCCGGGGGGACCGCCTGCTGGACCACCATCTGGTCGGCCTCGGTCATCGTGTCGGCTAAATACTGCTGGTGCCGGGGGAGGTTCACCAGGATCGTGTCCATGGTGTAGTAGCTGTCCAGATCCGGATCGAGGATCAGGGTAGAATAGTCACCGACCTGCGCGATCAGGTTGCGGAGTTTCGTGATGACCGCCGTATAGAGGGCAGGCCGCTGCCAGGCCGCGACCGTTTTGAGGTTCTGCCAGCTATCTTGCAGTTCGTGTAGCCGGGGGCCGGTCTGCAACTCGGCCCCGTAGGTTTGCTCGACCCGCGCCAGGGCGACGAAATCCGCGTCAATCCCGTTCTTGTTGCGGGTCAGGTCCTCCAGCCGGGCACTCGCGCCGTCGAGATATTCCTGGGTCCAGAGCTGATCCTGCAACACATGCTGGTAGAGCACGCGCAGCGGACGCAGATACTGATCCCCGTCTAGCTCCTGCTGCGTGACATTAATCTTGCCGTCAATGCTAAAAATAAACTGTAGCAGGACCCAGATCAGCGGCAGGGCAAAGAGCAGGCTGATCAGCAGAAACTTCCGTGGATACGTCAGGCGGTTCATCAGCGCGACGATAGGGTTGAAACCTCTTTGCATAACCCTGGTACCTCTCCAAGCGCGAACAGGGATGCGCCAACGTAAGCGGTGTGCTCAGGCACTCTGTGCGTTGTTTGTTCCTCGGTATCACTGCGCCCTTTCTTAATCCTATAGCTAGTTAATGTTAACATAGAGTCCGCCCGATGTAAATCTATTTGCCCGCCCAATTGCTGGCTGGCTGTGCTGAGCCGTCCGTGGGTGTAGGCCCGGAGGTAGGTCGCCGGGGCCCGCAGGTGCGTGCGCGCCCCGGCTTGTTCCCAGCGCCCACAGTACAGCAGTGCGTAACCAACCCAAACAAACGAGGCACCCCAAGCGGGGTGCCTCGTCGGTGGAGGGGCTGGCCGCAGCGCCAGCCCCGGTGATTAACGACGCACCGCCGGGGTGGAGCAGTTGGGGAAGAAGGCGGAGGCCGCGATCTTACTCATCTGGCCGCGCGTGGCGTTGTTGTTCGGGCGGAAGTAGGGGCGATTGGTCGGCGCGACGCACGGCTCAAACGGCCCGCCGCAGGGGTAGCCGCTGATGATGCCCCGGCTCGCCATGCGCTCGATGGTGACATAGAAGGTGCTCCCGACGGCTACGTCCTCAAAGGTCTGGCCGGTCGGCGTTTCGGTCCACCCTGCCGCGCCGCTGGTGATCTTGGAGAGTTGCCCGCGCGTCACATTGTTGTTCGGGCGGAAGTAGGGCCGGTTGGTCGGGGCGACGCACGGCTCGAAGGGGCCGCCGCAGGGGTAGCCGCCGATGATCCCGCGCACCGAGAGCCGCTCCACCCACAGGGCGAAGGTGCTGCCCGGCGGCACATCCTCGAAGGTCTG
>JBBSAN010001107.1:0-2069 GCA_038252265.1 Chloroflexia bacterium | reverse complement strand
TCGCCACGTCGGACCGCAGCGCATCCCAGGCGCGCGGGCTGGGCGTGGAGGTGCTCGCGTTGGACGAGGTGACGCGTCTCGATGTGACGATTGACGGCGCGGACGAAATCGACCTGAGCACGTTCGGCTTGATCAAGGGCCTGGGCGGGGCGCTGCTGCGCGAAAAGATCGTGGCCCGCGCCAGTAACCTGTTGATCATCGTGGCCGACGAAACGAAAGTAGTGCCCCGCCTGGGGATGCACACTCCCATCCCGGTTGAAGTGGTGCCGTTCGGCTGGCGGCATACCGCCCAGGCGTTGGTCGCCCTGGGCATCACCCCCAGCCTGCGCTGGACCGAGAACCACGGCGTGCCTTATCTGACCGACAGCGGCAACTATATTCTCGATTGCACCTGCGAACCATTAGCCGATCCCGCTGCGCTGGAGCGGGCGATCAAGGCCATCACCGGGGTGGTGGAGAGTGGGCTGTTCCTGGGGCTGGCCGGGCGAATCATCGTCGCCGGAGCGGCGGGCGTGCAGGTCTATGAGCATCCGATTCCGGCTCCGGTGCGGGCCGCCGACCTTGACGATCCGGAGGACTGATGAAGCCACCGAACATAGTGTTTATGCTGGATGTGGATAACACCCTGCTCGATAACGATGGGGCGAAGCAGGGGATGGATGCCGCCTTGCGGCGCATCCTTGCCCCCGCCGATGCTGACCGCTTCTGGGCGCTATACGAGGTGGTGCGGGAGGAGACCGAAGTGGTCGATTTCCCGCTGACCCTGCACCGCTTCGGCGCGACCTATAGCGATGGGGCGCGACTGGCCCAGGTGGCGGCGGCGATCAACACCTTTCCCTACGACCGCTATGTCTATCCCCATGTGCCAGAGGTGCTGGCCTACCTGTGGACGATGGGCACCCCGGTGATCGTCTCAGACGGCGATCCCATATTCCAGGCGTATAAGATCCGGGTCAGCGGTCTGGAGGCGGCGGTGCAGGGTAATGTGCTGCTCTACATTCATAAGGAGCAACACCTGGACGAGATCCAACGCCTCTACCCATCCCATCGTTATGTGATGATCGATGATAAGGAACGGATTCTCGACGCGATGAAGAACGCCATCGGCGAAACGGTGATTACCATCCATGTTTGCCAGGGCAAATACGCGAACGAAGCCAGCCTGCCCCCCGAACCCGACATCGAACTGAACGCGATTGGCGATCTGCTGCGGCTCACCGTGGCCGACCTGCGGCACCGAGGCGCTTGATGTGGGATGACGCCCGCCTCTATGAATGGGAGACGGCGCACTACACCGCCGACGTGCCGTACTGGTTGGAGACGCTCGCCTACTATCAGCCCCGGCGCGTGCTGGAACTGGCCTGCGGGACCGGGCGATTGACCCTGCCTCTCGCGGCGGCAGGGGCGCAGGCCACCCCCGGCTTCGAGATCGTGGGGCTGGATAGCAGCCCGGCGTTGCTGGCGCAGGCGGGCGACAAGCTCGCTCAGGTCGCGGATCGGCCCCCCGGCACGGTCACCCTGGTCGAAGGCGCGATGGAAAGGTTCGCCCTGGCCGGGGAGTTCGACCTGATCATCCTGGGATTCAATGCCTTCGCCTATCTCCATACGGTGGAAGCGCAGACCGCCTGCCTTCAGGCGGTACGGCGGCATCTCGCGCCGGGGGGGCACTTCGCCCTCGATCTGCTGGTGCCGCAACTGCCCTTCCTGGTCGAGTCGCAAGCCGCCGACCCCCCGCTGCGCCTGGAACTGGACCATGCGGTGCCCGCCGCCGGGGTCACCCAATTCCTGCGCTTTTGCACCGACCGCTACGATGCCCTCACCCAGACCGATTACAGCAGCTATATCTATGAAATCTATTACGAGGATGGGCAGGTCGAGCGGCGCACCGACGCGCTGGCCTGGCACATGTATTTCCCCCGCGAACTGCGCCTGCTCCTCCAGGGGGCCGGGCTGATCCCCGTCGCCTGCTACGGCAGCTACACCGGCACCCCGTTCACCGCCGGGTCGGACAAATACCTGTGGGTGATGGAAGCGGCGAGTGGTCAGTGATCAGTGGTCAGTGGTCAGTA
>JBBSAN010001106.1:0-2069 GCA_038252265.1 Chloroflexia bacterium | reverse complement strand
TCTCACCCCTGCCCCCTGCCCCCTGCCCCTTCGTCCCTCATCGCTCATCGCTCGCCCTCGTTTGACAGTCCCCGCGCCTATATGCTACACTGGCAGTGACCCCGCCCAGGAGAGAAGCCCATGCCCGCACCCGCCGACTTCAGCGCCTACGACGCCTATATTGACGCCCATTGGGACGCCTACGTGGAGGAGCTGCGCGACTTCTGCCGCCAGCCCGCCCTGGCCGGACAGCGCGTCGGCCTGGCCGAAAGCAGCGCCCTCGTCCAGCGCAAAGTCGAAGCCGTCGGCGGCACCGCCCAGGTCGTGGACGTACCCGGCGGCTCACCCGCCGTCCTGGCCGAGTTGGGCAGCGGCCCGCGCACCCTGCTGCTCTATAACCACTACGACGTGCAGCCCCCCGACCCGCTGGAGGGCTGGGACACCCCGCCGTTCGAGCCGACCATCCGCGACGGCAAGCTCTATGCGCGGGGTGTGGCCGATGACCGGGGCGATTTGCAGGCCCGCTTCCAGGCCATCGCTGCTTACCAGGCCACGCTGGGGCCGCTGCCGCTGCGCCTGCGCTGGTTCATCGAAGGCGAAGAAGAGATCGGCAGCCCCCACCTCGCCAGCGTCACCCAGGATCACGCCCACGCCCTCCGCGCCGATTGGTGCGCGTGGGAAGGGGCGGGCTGGGACGAAACCAACACCCCGCAAATCGTCTGCGGCATGAAGGGCCTGCTCTACGTCGAACTGCACGCCACCGGGGCCAACCACGATGTCCATTCCGGCGGCGGCGGCGTGGTGCCCAACCCGGCCTGGCGGCTGGTCGAAGCCCTCCACACCCTGCGGACCCCCGATGGCCGCTTCACGATGGACGGCCTCGATGCGATGGTCGTCCCGCCCAGCGAGCAAGCCCTCGCTGCCGCCCGCGCCCTGCCCTATAATGAAGAGGCGATCAAGGCCCTCTACGGCATTGACCACTGGCAGCGCAACCTGACCGGGCAGGACGTGCTGATCGCCCAACTGTTCGAGCCGACCGGCAACATCGCCGGGTTCCTCAGCGGCTACACCGGGGCCGGGCCGAAGACCATCGTGCCCAGCACAGCGATGGTCAAGATGGACTTCCGCCTCGTGCCAGACCAGACCCCCGACGCGATGGCCGCTGCTCTGCGCCGCCACTTCGATGCCCACGGCTTTGCCGATGTCGAGATCCGCGTCCTCAGCGGCCTCCCCCCGGCCAGCACCCCCGTGGACAACCCGCTGGTCGGGGCCGCCGCCGCCGTCTGGGAACAATTAAGCGGGCAAACGCCGCACATCGCCCCGATGACCGGGGGCAGCGGCCCGCTCGCCGCCATCGCCACCGACCTGGGCATCCCCACGGTCATGGTCGCCGGTCCCGGCTACTTCGGGTCGCGGATCCACGCGTCGAACGAACACCTGCGCCTGGACGACTACCGCGCCTGCCTGCGCTACTGGGGCCGCTTCTTCCACTATCTCGCCACCCAAATGGACCCCGCCTAGGAGCATACGCGGCCCGCAAGCAGTTGCCCGCCCGCCGCCATCTAACCCATGACCACACCGACCCGCCGCCCCCCATCCCGCCGCTCACGTCACGCATCACGCATCACGCATCACGTTTCACCGCTCTCGCAACTCGCTGCTCGCTGCACACAACTCGCTGCTCGCTGCTCGTTCGCCCTCGCCTTCCTG
The DNA here is from genome assembly GCA_038252265.1 of Chloroflexia bacterium. GTDB lineage: Bacteria > Chloroflexota > Chloroflexia > QHBQ01 > JAICKM01 > JBBSAN01. Next base: position 380 of record JBBSAN010001106.1, on the reverse strand, counting down.
CTCCTCGCCATCGCCCTGCTCAGCGGGTGCGATCTGGTAGACCGTAAGATCGCCATCGACCCGCCCAGCCCCACCCCCGCCGAGTCGCCGGTGCCCACCGATACCCCCGGCCCCTCGCCCACCCCCGACCCGATCCGGGGCGACGACATCGTCTACCTGCGCCGCCACTTCGAGAGCCTCAGCGGCGATGTCTGGCTGGTCCACAGCGACCATTCCCAGCCGCGCCAACTGACCAACCTGACCCTGGAACAGATCGGCGCACACTCCGAGTGGCCCGCCTGGAAGCCCGACCGCCGCGCCGTCGCCTTCGCCAGCGACTTCCGCGACGCCTACAACATCGCCGCCTGGAACATCTTCACCACCGACCTGACCGGCACCGG
>JBBSAN010001105.1:0-2075 GCA_038252265.1 Chloroflexia bacterium | reverse complement strand
TGATTAAGCGCTTCGACGTTCGCACCCCCTCGGCCCGCACCCCGGCAGGCAGCCTGTCGGGCGGCAACCAGCAGAAGGTGATCATCGCCCGCGAACTGTCGCGCCCCTTGCGCCTGCTCATCGCCTCGCAACCGACGCGCGGCCTCGATGTCGGCTCCATCGAATTCATCCACAAGCAGATCCTGGCCGAACGGGACCAGAACCGCGCCGTCCTGCTCGTCTCCGCCGAACTGGACGAGATCCTGGCCCTGTCTGACCGGATCGGCGTGCTCTATCGGGGGCGGTTGGTCGCCCTCCTCCCCCGCCGCGAAGCCACCCGCGAGCGCCTGGGCTTGCTGATGGCGGGCGGCGGAGACGGGAGGAATGAGGAATGAGGAATGAGGCGAAGTGACGACGAATGAAAGACGAGGAGGAGTGACGTGACAGCGGTTCGAGAGCGGGGTGGGGTTCGGCGGTTCGAGGATCTGATTGCATGGCAGAAGGCGCGAGTGTTGACGCGAGAGATTTACGAAGTGACCCGGCAGGGAGGGTTTACGAAGGATTATGGTCTGTCAGGACAGATCCAACGGGCTGCTGTGTCGATTATGTCCAACATTGCCGAGGGCTTTGAGCGGCGGGGGCGGAGCGAGTTTCATCAGTTTCTGTTCACCGCGAAGGCGTCTTGTGCGGAAGTCCGTTCACAACTCTATATCGCCTTCGATATCGGCTATTTGAACAAGCTGGAGTTTGATCGGCTCATGGCCCATGCTGAGGAAGTTGGCAAAATCATCGGCGGCCTCCGTGCTTCTGTGGAGCGCCAACGAGATGCCCAAACCAAACCTTGATTCCTCATCCCTCATCCCTCATTCCTGGAGCGGAGCGACCATGCAACATACGTTGACCGAACGCGCGACTGTCTATTTAGCGGCGATCCAGCAGGCCACGGGCGAGCCAGCCCCGCTGGCGTTGCAGGACGCCGTCACCAGTCCCGCCCCGCCCGACCCGGCTGCTGTGCGGAGCTTGCCGCTGGCGGCGCGGCTGGCCGTGGTGCAGGCGCTGGCCGCCGAGATCAACGCCTGTACCCGGCTGGCCGAACTGACCGATGTGCTGGGCGATGTGGCGCGGTGGGTGCTGGGCTGTTCCCATGTGAGCGTGGCGCTGCCCGAAGAGTCGGGCAACCGGATGTGCTACCGGGTCCATATCGGCTACGACGAGGTGCCGCGCACGATGCAGCCGAGCACTCCCTGTGTGCTGGTCTCCGATGGCGCGCCGGGCTACGTGCTACGCACAGGGGAGCCGCTGGTGGGCACCGACCTGGCGACCAGCCCCCACCGTTCGCCCCTGGTCGAGGACGATTGGTTGCTCCAGGGGCTGGCGGCGGCGACGATCCTGCCGCTGTGGTGGGGGGGGCAGGTGATCGGGGCGCTGACGGTGGCCGCCAAAGGCCGCGCCGCGCTCGATCTGGACGAAACCCGGCTGGCGGGTGCCCTTGCGGTCCACCTGGCCCCGGCCCTCAGCAGCGTGCTGCTCTATCGCAAGCTCGAAGCGTTGTCGTTGCGTGACGAGTTGACCGCGCTGCCCAACCGCCGCCATCTTGACTGGCGGCTGGAGACGGACTGTGCCCGCGCCGCCCGCTACGCCTCGCCGTTGAGCCTGATCCTGGTGGATATTGACCGTTTCCACGGCATTAATGCCCGCTGCGGCTATGCGGTCGGCAACCAGATTCTCGCGGCGGTGGGGCAGTTGCTGGTGACGGGCACCCGGCGGGCCGATCTGGTGGCGCGGGTGGAGGAAGACACCCTGGCGGTGGTCTTGCCCGAAACCGATGTCCATGCCGCCGAAGCCGTGGCCGAGCACCTGCGCACCCGCGTCACCGCTGCCCGCCTGCTGGCCCACGCCCCCGACCCCTGCCGCAGCGACGTGACCATCAGCATCGGTGTGGCGGGGTACACCTCGGAGATGCCCAACGCCGAGTCGCTGCTGCTGGCCGCGCAAATGGCGCTCGATGCCGCCAAAGCGCTGGGGGGCGATTGCGTCGAAGTGGGGATGACGAGTTTGTAGACGAGTGGTCAGTGGTCAGTGGTTAGTGGTCAGTG
>JBBSAN010001104.1:0-2075 GCA_038252265.1 Chloroflexia bacterium | reverse complement strand
GATGGTGCCGGCGTCCTCATCAATCCATGCCAGCCGGTCGCAGCGCGTATGATCACTATCGAGCCAGCACACGATCTCCGGCATTTCCATATCTGCATTGAAAACGACAGCTAATTCCGTCACTGCCATATGACTACCTCTCTAGGGGGTGGGAGTCCTGCTCATTGGGATCGCTGCATCGGCCGATCCCTGCGCGATCGGATAGCCGGCCTGTTGCCAGCCGTGCCAGCCGCCCAGCAGCACTTTGAGGTGATCGTAGCTGACGCCGTAGCCGTCATGAAGCTTGAGCGCCACACGGGCGCTGGAGTTCTCGGCGGGTCAGGCACAATACACGACGATCAGCCGGTCGCGGGGCAACTCCGCGACCCGTAGGGGAACCTCGCTTTCGGGGAACGAGTGCGCCCCGGCAATATGCCCAGCGGCATATTGATCGGGGCCCCGCACGTCCAGGATCAACGGCTGCTGCGCCGGGTCGTCGTAGAGCGCCTTGAACGCGGCCAGGCTGATCCGTGGCGGGGCCTGGGGACTGGCGTCGCCGTTGGCCAGTTGCCACCCCAGGAGGGCCAGGCTGAGGAGTAGCCCCAGGCCCAGGCTGATACTCAGGAGGCGGCGCGTCTGCGGGCGTCTGTCGGCGTTAGATGGGGGGATCGCTCCCGCCGGGTCACTGCCCGCGGAGGGACTGAGTTCCTGCATCAGGATGTTCCTTTCTCGATTTAGCGGAGGGGGTCAGTGGGGGCCTCCGCGGGTGAGGCGCGGATGTTCCGAGCCGCAGTCATTAGATTCATGATACGGGATCCTGCCGGGCACCCGGGGCAAGGCACTGTACGTTGGGTGGGGCGCAGGTTCCCGTGCTGGTGAGATCCAGCGGCCCGCGCGTCGCCAGCATTTCGCAGGCGGGGGTGCGGTTTCCGTTGGCGGCGATCCGCCTCGGAGCGGGCAGAGTCCACACGCTAAAGCCCAGGCGCTGGTACAGGTTTAGGATGCGTGGGGTGGCCTGGTTCGAGGCCAGGACCGGGCCGGAGTGGGCCGCCAGCCACACGGCCAGCCGCACCTGGTCCGCCCAGGTGAACCCGCCCGCCTGATAGTGGGTGAACCCCCCGTCATAGGGCGGGTCGGCATAGATAAAGTCTTCGGCGGCTAGTGGCACCGCCGCGAAGTCACCGGTGCAGAGCTGCCAGGGAGCGAGCGCCTCCTGGTAGGGTGTGAAGTCCGGGCAGTATCGCACAGTTGCATACTGCCCGCAGGGGACGTTGAAGGTTCCTGCCCGGTTGAAGCGGCACAGCCCATTGTAGCCGGTTCGATTCAGATAGTAGAACAGGCCAGCGGCTTCGACGCTCTGGATCGCGCCTTGCATAATGAGGGTGTTAAAGCGTGCCCGCGCGGCATAGTAATAGGTAGCCGTATTGGTCCAGGTCGGATCACTGCACAGTTCCCCGCGTTGGATCCAAGCATAGAGATTCATCAGGTGGGGGTTGGCATCATTAAGCAGCGTCTGCCCCGGGCGTAACCCCAGGGCCACAGCCATCCCTCCGACGAAAGGCTCAACGAGCCGCCGGTGGGTATGCGGCTGCCACCAGGCGCGTAGATGCGGCACCAACCAGCGCTTGCCGCCCGGCCACTTGCAGACGGGCGTTACATCCGCAGCAGCACTTGCCAGGACTTCCATCATTCAGCTCCCCCGATCGAACTTGGATTACCGATCTTCCCCCACCCCCCACAGGCGGAAGTTCCTGCCGAGCGGTGGGGCAAGGTCGAACTGCGCGCGGTCGTTAGCGCCAGGCCGGGTTGCCGGGGGTGAAGCCGGGCGCGACGAACTTGGCGCAGCACTGGGTGAACACGCCGTAGGTAAATGCCTGACTGTAGCGGACCACCCATCCTTCGCAGGGATCATCCGCCAGGATCGGGGTGTATAGTGTCCGCAGGCGGGTCTCGTCCCACGGTCCCCGGTAGAGTACCGGCACCAGGTCGAGGTCCAGCGCCGCCGCATACGTCGCGGTATCGTCCCAGCTCACGCACGTCAAGCCGACCCAGATGCCGAAGACCAGGAACCGAAACGGGGGGAGCGCGGATCCACT
>JBBSAN010001103.1:0-2080 GCA_038252265.1 Chloroflexia bacterium | reverse complement strand
GGTTTCACCTGGCAACCGTTGCACGTAGCGCAGCACGATCGCGAGTGCTTCGTCCGGATGCAGCAGACGGTCATCGGTTGGCATCGTACAACTCCCCTCAAAACAAATAGGACCTGAAAAGGTCGCACAAGATCTTAGCACAGGACGTAACTATTCAGAGTTGCGGGGAAGAGAGGAGATTGAGGCACTGGTCGTACGGATTGAGCCCCTGTGCACGCCAGGTGCCGAAGAGCGAGGCGAGCGTGAGTCGCGTCGCCGTCCCCCGTGCGGAGCGCGTGCCGCCACTGATCTTACGCGCCACCACCAACGGGCGGAGGCTGCGCTCCGCGGCATTGTTGGTGGTCGGCACCGACGGTTCGGTGACGAACACGAACAGGCTTTCCAGATGGGTCAGGATGCGACGACAGAGGCGCGCCTGGGGCACCGGTAACTCCGGCCAAGGGCGACAGAGTGTAGCCAAGTTGGCCTCCGCCTGGCGCCGCACCCGCCAGCGGTCAACTCCGTCTTCCGTGGCGTCCGCCTGTGCTTGGGTCAGGATCGCCGGCACGGCCATCGCCCAGCCACGCACCGCGGCATCGTCGGGGTGCTGGTCCTTCAGTTCATGGATATCCCGTAAGAGATGGGCCCAGCAGTATTGATGAATACCCGCGTAGCCGGTATAGGCCGCGTAGAAGTCGCTCACCAGTACCCCCGCACACGCCTCACCCAGCACCGTGGTCACCATGTCCTTGGTCCGTCGCCCATGCCGGAAGAGCCGGACACGCGGGGTACTGAAGGTCCAGACGTAGCCGTTCTGGCCCGCCTCCCGCCAGCCCGTCTCGTCAGCATGCACCACCGGACTGGCCCGGATCTGCTCCATCACGGCATCGACCAGCGGTTGTCCGCGGGTGGCCATGGCCGCCACATGCTCCACAATCGCACCGGCACTCAGCTTGAGCCCGTACACGGTCGTGAGCAACCGTTGGATCACGGCGATCGGGAGCCGGGCTTCTTCCCGCAACACCGCCAGCAGACTTGTCAAACGATGACCCAAGCGGCATTGCCCACGTACCACCCCGTCCAGCTCCGATGCTGGCACGCAGCGTTTGCCGCAGTCCGGGCAACGTCGTTCGAGATAGACATGTTCCGTAACGATGACCTCCGGGGATGGCAGATCAATCACCTCGCGCGTGCGCTTCCGACTGCCACCCGCAAGCGGAGCCCCACACTCTGGGCATTGCGCCAGCGCATGGATGATCTCGGTCGTGGCCGTCATCCGGCTGCGGCCATACCCCTTGTGGCGTGGCGTGCGGGGTTTGGCGTCACGGACTGGTGCCTGGCGGTCTTTCAGCCCCGGCATCCGCTGCGGCGCACCGGGTGGCGACGGGTCGTCCCGCCCGGCCTGCTCCAGCTTGCCCAGACGTTCGGTCAGTTGCCCGACCAACACGCGCAATTGGGCAATCTCGGCCGCCTGCTCCGCCAGCTGACGATCACGGACCGCCAATTCCTCGCGTTGCGCCAGGATGATGCGAATCAACTCGTTGCGGTCGGAGTGATACAGATCAAGCATGCGCTCATCCTACCCGCGTTGTGCCTGATTGGAAACCCATCCCCCCAACTCTGAACAGTTACTACGTTGACACAGTAGTTGAGTTACATGCGAACCGCTGCTATTGTATATACTTCAAAGATAACCTGCCAGAGCCAGGCAGCGTTTCGCAGGGCCGGGCGGCGCTGATTTCACCTTACATTTCACTATATAGTGACGAAAGAGAGTCAGCCCATGAGCATCATCAAGGTCCGGCACTACGGGAATAATGGCATGGTTACGATTCCCGCAGACGTTTTGCAGAGGGCGAACCTGGCCACCGGCGATTATGTTCAGATCGAAGTGGATGGGGCGACGAGGCGCTTAACGCTTACACCGATCAGGATCGAACCGCGGGCGCACCCCGATATTCGGGAGATTGGGTTACAAGTTATTGAAGACGACCAGGAATTTCTTGATCGACTTGCGGCCCACGATACTGACGAAGCGCCGTAATCAGCTTGGATCCAAGTTGATAGGTTGATCCGGCTTTCCCCCCCCCCCCCAACACCG
>JBBSAN010001102.1:0-2081 GCA_038252265.1 Chloroflexia bacterium | reverse complement strand
GTTGCCGCGCCTGCTGGCCCATTACCAGGCCGACCCAATGGCGACGCTGTATGCCGATGCCGGGCGGCGGGTGGCGGCGGCGGGCGGGCCAGACCGGCGGCTGGTCGTGGCCGGGCCGGGGGCGGCGATGATTTTCTACGCCAGTGGCCTGACCGGCTGGACCCTGCCCGCCGACCAGTTCACGCGGGCGCGGCTCGATGCCCTGCACCAGCAGGGGGCGGGGTTGCTCGCCAGCGCCGACCAGCCCTGGCTGGGCCGCCAGCCCGACTACCCCGGCCTGCTCGCCAGCTTCCAGGTCGCCATCCTCGATAAGGGGTTCATCGTCTTCGACCTGAATACCGCGCCGGTGACGACCGACCGGCTCTATTTCCTGGAGACCGGGCACACCCTGCGCGGCGGCTTCCGCGACTACTGGGAGAAGAACGGGGGCTTAACCCAGTTCGGCTATCCCTTGACCGAGGAGTTGCAACTGACCAGCCCCGACGACGGCGTGGTGCGGACGACGCAGGTGTTCGAGCGGGCGGTGTTCGAGTTGCACGAAGAGACCCACACGGTCCTGTTGGCTCCACTGGGGCGCTGGCTGACTAAAGATCGCCCGGCCTGGAAGCCGATTGCCCCTTTGCCAGACGGCCCCGACCGCAAATTCTTCGCCCAGACGGGACACAGCATTCGGGGTGGCTTCCTCGAAACGTGGCAAGCACATGGCGGCCTGGCGATGTTCGGCTACCCGATCAGCGAGGAGGTGCGCGAGATCGACCCGGCAGACGGCAAAGTCCACACGGTGCAATACTTCGAGCGCGCCCGCTTCGAACTGCACCCCGAAGCGCAGGGCACGCCGAATTATATCCAGCTAGGTCTGGTGGGGAAAGAGTGGTTGGAAGGGCGGAAGTGACGCTGACGAGTGGTCAGTGGTCAGTGGTCGGTGACCAGCGACTGATGCGTCGGTGATCAGTGACAAACGACGAGGGGCCAGTGGTCACCGACCACTGGCCCCTCGTCGTTATCGCTGACTACTCACCGGGCACTAGCCACTGATCACCGAACGCTGCCGGGCGGATGCTCGGTTGACCGGCGGTGCCGACGCGGCGCAGCCAGTCGTCATCCACTTCCATGGGCAGCACGGGTGCATGGAGCCAGTTGCGGACCGCCGAGATCAGGTCGCGGCTCAGGCTGGCGTTGTTGCGCGCCGTGGCCGAACGCTGGGGGTCTTGCTCCAGCCAGTAGGCGCGGGGGGCGATGACGCCGAGGGCCGGTGCCCCGCCCAATGCATTGTCGCCCAGGCTGGCGGCGAAGCCCGGCGTGGCCCGCAGGGCGACCCAGCCCTCCAGCGCGGCGAAGATGGCCTCCCAGAGCCACTGTGACGCGGTGGTCCGCACCCGCACTACGGCCAGGATCGGACGTTCCTCCAGGTCATCGTAGCCCAGCAGGTCGATGGTCTGGCGGGTGTCGCTGCCCTCGTGGATGGGGAACTGACGGGCCAGGGCGCGGTGATGCGGCGTGGTCAGGTAGCCGCGATCCTGCACGATACTGGCGGCGAGGAACAGGTCCGGGGCGCTGGTGCGGTTGAGCGGCTCGGCCTCGTTCACCGAGTGGATTTCGCTGACCGTGGAGAGCCAGTAGCGATCCTTCTCGGCTTCCAGGGCGCTGTCGATCAGTTCCATGAACGCTTCCGGGTTCGTCAGGACCCCGCGCAACATCGTCGCCCGCTGTTCGCGGGTCGCCTCGCGCACGGTGGCCCACTGCGGCACAGCGGCGCGGCCTGCGGCGGTGCTGCGTGCGGCGGCCCGCGTTGGGGTCGCCCGCACCGTGGTGGCGCGGGGAGCACGCACGCGGGGGGTGGCCGTAGCCGTGGCCCGCGCCGGGGTGGTGCGCGAGCGCAGCGGGGTGGGCGGCGCGGCAGGCACCGTCTGCTCCAGGTTCATGTTGTACATGATGCGCGATTGAGTTGTGATATTCAATTCGGCGGTCCCACCATGATCATACTGGACGCGCATGATGGGCGGCTTCAGTTCCAGCACCCGATACGTACCCAGCCGATTAGTGTAGGTTTCGCCAACTTTAAATGGAAAATCCTGGTTCAT
>JBBSAN010001101.1:0-2088 GCA_038252265.1 Chloroflexia bacterium | reverse complement strand
TCCCCACCGCGACACCGGACCAGACGGCCCCTGAGGCGCGCCAGCGGGGCACACGGCCCCCCGACGCCCACCCGCCGGTGCTCGCAGGGTCGGCGATCACGCCGTATACTTGACCGACCCCGATTGAAATTCCTTTTGTGTAGAGTTGCAGGCTGCGGTATGGCTGGCTGGCGCAGTTACTCGTCAGAATCAATGAACCCGCGCGGGCGACGGCGACGGCATAGCTCGGAACGTACGAGAATGAAGGACCAAGCATTCCACGCCGCAATGACGCCTGTTGGTGCTGCCGAGCTCAGGTATTTACGCGAGACCTTTCGGGGGACTACCACCCAAGAATTGCTTGCGTAGCTCGAATCCCCGCGGTACACTCTGCTACCTCGGCTCCAATCGAATGGGCGCTTAAAAGAAGGGGTACTGTCTGAGATCACTTCGAGCAATCGCTGTCACATTGGTTATGGCCAACCCGTTTCTTGCTGCACCGGTCGAAGGTCATGTCTATCCGGGTACCTGTCGGTTGTATACCGAGTGGGTGTGGTACGGCGGAAACGGCCAAGTGGTTGATCGTGTTCACGGTTACAGCACGGCTGAGCCAACCGACTTCGAGCAGTCGGACGAAGGATGGGCACAGGACAATGCGCATTCTGACCACGAAAGTGGTAGTCTCGATGAGCATCACAATGAGTTCGAATCACAGAGCAGCTGCAAGAGATGGGGCGAAGAAGTGTAGGGTCTCGCATTCTAGGGAATGCTCTGAACAGGTGGGATTGACCCAATACTGTTCGTTTAGAGAAGTTTACGCCATATTGCGCTCACTTCTTTCAGGAGCCAGTCATGGCGCGAACCAAAGCGGTACTGGGAGCAGGCGCACGCTTAAGCGACTATCTGAGCGCCAGCTTGCTGGCTCGGGTTTACCCGGCAACGCTGATCGGCGAGATACTCGACGAGCATGGCTGCAACAGTACACGTATTCGCCGCTTGCCCGCCGTGCCCGGCACCTATTTCTGCATGGCCCTCAGCCTGTACCCGGAAGCGGCGTATGCACAGGTCTTTGCGGTGGTCTCCCAAGGCTTGTCCTGGATGCACGGTCATGACGCGGAGGTGACGATTGCCAAATCCTCCATCAGCGCCATGCGCGGCAAGATTGGCGCTGCGCCGTTGCAGAGTTTGGTGGCGCGCGCCTGCCTTCCGCTGACCGATGCCCAACACCATCCCGATGCCTTCTATGCCGGGCTGCGCCTGGTGGCCATAGACGGGAGCAATCTGGAGGTGCCGGATGAGCCGGACAACGTCAAGGCCTTTGGCTACCCCGGCAGCCGTACCGGTCATGCCAACTATCCACAAGCCAAGTGCGCGGTCCTCGTCGAGTGCGCCAGCCACGCCATCCTCGCCGCCAATCTGGGGGCGTATCGGGACGCCGAGTGGGCGATATCCCAACCGCTGCTGGCACACCTCACCGCAGGCATGCTCTGTTTGGCGGATCGAGGATTGAACGGCTACGTACACTGGGCCGCCGCACAAGCGACCGGCGCGCACCTGTTATGGCGCTGCGTGAACAATCGCCAGCTCCCGGTGGTCAAGGCACTGGGGGATGGATCGTATCTCAGCGTGATCTATCCGGGCGGCACCACCTCGAAAAAGCAGCGCCAGGCCTCGTCCGAGGGGATCACGGTGCGGGTGATCGACTACGCGTTGCCGAACGCCGCCGGGGTGCCGCCACGCTACCGCTTGCTCACCACGCTGCTGGATGAAAACAAGGCCCCGGCCCTGGAGTTGGCGGCGCTGTATCACGAGCGCTGGGAGGTGGAAGCCGTATTTGATGAACTCAAGACACACCTGTTGCAGAAGCGGCGCGAGTTGCGCAGCAAGACGGCGGACTTGGTGCGTCAAGAGTTCTACGGCTGGGTGCTGGCGCACTATGCCGTGCGTTGGCTGATGCATCAGGCGGCCACCGAGCACCGCCGGCCACCACGCAGTCTGTCCTTCACGGCGAATGTTCACCTGTTCCGCCGTGCGCAGCCCCAATCCGGGGCTTTTTCCCCCAGCGCGACCAAGAAAGCGTCGGCGGTGGTTTGACGCATTACTGACCTC
>JBBSAN010001100.1:0-2093 GCA_038252265.1 Chloroflexia bacterium | reverse complement strand
TGCCCTCGACCCTGGGCATCGAGCGTGACCACGCGGTCCTCTGCCCGGGTCACCGCGACACGGGTGATCACCACCTCCATGGGGGTGATGGCGTCGATCGAGCGGGCGAATGTTAATTGCAGGGGTCCCTGCACCTGGCCGGCGTTGACCCCGACGCTCATAACGGCCCCAAAGCACCTCACATCATAGAAATTTTGGCACATCCAGGCGCGCACCTGGTCAATCTCGGCCCGCGCCTGTTTGGTTCCGGTCGAGTGCAGGCCCAGCGCGCGGTAGGCCCGCTCATGCTGGGTGATCAGCGCTGTCTCACTCTGCACATAGATTTTCGTGCCCGCCTCGGTCCCATGGGCCAGGTCGATCCAGTCGCGGATCTGGCGCTTGAGGGCCCCGTCCGTCACGAGCCCTTGCATCGTTTCCGGGTCCAACCGGGGCTGGTTGCCGGCCTCCGGGTCGCCGTTCGGGTTGCCGTCGGTGACATCGAACAACAGGACGAAGTCGTGCCGGCGCGTCGGATCGGTATAGATCGGATCACTCATTGTCGAATTCCTCCTCGATAACAGGGGCCCGGGTCTCGGTGTCCGGCGGGGGGGTGGCGGCCGCGCGGGCCGCCGCGGCGGCAGCGCGATCCGCCGCCCGTTGGTGATAATAGCCCAGCGCAAACAGCCCTTGAGCGGCGAGCGGAAGGGTCGGGGGGAAGGCCGTTAGTCCCCCCATGATCTCCTCCAGGACGCCCTGGAGGGCGTGCGCGGCCCCCGGCCGATCGCGCTCCAGCTTCTGGAGGTGGGCGCGCGCATCGCGCAACAGCGGGCCGAAGATCGTAGCCGGGGCGGTGGCCGCCCGGCCATAATGCCGCCGCACCAGCGGCGTGGTCAATCCAGGAATCGCGAGCCGCTGGATGCGCTCTAAGACCGCCAGCAGCCGCCCGCACCGATACGCTGGCTCCGGACATTCCGTGTCTAGTTGGACCATACCATCCTCCTGATCTGGCCCAGGCCGCCCCACGATCAGCTTGATCAAGGCGGCCTGGGCGTACGTGACCGTGCCCGCGATCCGAATGCGCTGGAGCACGGGGCCTAAGAGCGTCGGGGTCACCGGGCCCCCGGTCAGCGCGGCCTGGCTCAGGGCCGCCACCGTGGGCAGCGGGAGCTGGGCAGGGTCACGCACCGTGGCGGCCGCCAGGGCGGGGATCCCCAGCGGGCGGCCCGGCTGGCCCGTCGCGTCCACAAGGGCCAGGGCGGCGAACCAGGTGCGAAGATGCTGGTAGATCGCCGACAGGGTACTGTCGGCCCAACTCAACACCGCGACCCGCGAGACATTGCTGGTGAGGGCCGCGATGTAGCAGGCCGGATCGGCCACAGGCGGGGCGGGGGTGCCCCGCCCGGGACTGGCGAGCAGGGCGCGCACGGCGGCCGGGTCCGGATTGTCCAGCAGGGTGCCGACATCGAGCGACTCTTCTGCCGCACTTCGGGCCCAAAAGATATAGACGACCGGCCCGATCTGGCGATGCCGCTGCGGGTCGGCCAGGAGCTGGTTGAGGGCCTGGGTCACCCGTTCCGCGCAGAGCGCGCAGGTGGGCGCACCGAGCGCCGCCGCCTGTCCGTAGGACTGGAACGCCGCGGCGTTGGCCGAGACAAGCACGGTCCCGGCCTCATGGCCGCCGGGCACGCCCTGGATTTTGCTGGGCCAGCGGCGCAGCACCGGGCCGCGCGTCCCACAGACCAGGCACTGGGCGAGGACCGGGTCTGCGGCCTGGGCCGGGTCATTGTAGGTGGCCCAGAAGCGCTGAACCGCCGGGAGGTCGATCGGCAGGACCCCCGCGACGCGAAAGGCCAGCAGCGCCCCGGGATCGTCTTCCGGCGGCCCATCCAGCGTCGCCGCGTCCGCACTGTGGAGGAACCGCACCACGGCCGCCACGGCTGGCTCACCGGTGGCGGCCAGGCACGCCTCGGCCAGGCGGACGAAGGCGGTGTGCGCAGCGCCGGTGTCCAGTACATAGGCGGCCTTGTCCACCAGCAGCAGCGGGCGCACCCCCGAGGTGCGGGTGACGCGCGGCACCATGTGGCGGATCCCCTGCTGACGGTCGGCCGAGCCTG
>JBBSAN010001099.1:0-2094 GCA_038252265.1 Chloroflexia bacterium | reverse complement strand
TCTACATGGGTAAAGAACTGGGCGGGCGGCCCGACGGCGCGGAGTTTTACGATGCCGAGGGGCATGTGCGCTATGATCGGCTGGCCGAGTCGCCGCTGTTCCTGGCCGGGCTGGACCGGGTGATCAAGGGGAGCGCGCAGTTCCGCATCGCCATGATGTGCAGCGAGGAGAACCCGACCGACTGCCACCGCCGCCTGTTGCTCACCCGCGTGCTGGCCGGGCGCGCCATTCCGGTGCGGCACATTCGCGGCGACGGGCGGATCGAGACCGAAGCCGAGCTAGCCGAGGCCGAACGCTCCGCCGAAGAAGCGGCGGGCCAGCTATCGCTCTTTGATGAGCAGGAGATCAAAGCGTGGAGGTCTATACGATCGGTTTCACCCAGAAAAGCGCCGCCCGGTTCTTCGACACCCTGAAACGGGCCGGGATCAAGCGGCTGCTCGATGTCCGCCTGAACAACGTGTCGCAACTGGCCGGGTTCAGCAAGCGCGACGACCTGGCCTACTTCCTCCGCGAAATCTGTGGGGCCGACTATGTCCACGACCCCCGGCTGGCCCCCACCCAGGCGCTGCTCGATGCCTACAAGAAGCAAAAGGGCACCTGGGCCGACTACGAGCCGCGCTTCCTGGCGCTGATGGCCGAGCGCCGGATCGAGGAGACGTTCGACCGGAGTCTGCTGGCGGGGCCGACGGTCTTGCTGTGCAGCGAGGCCACGGCGGAACACTGCCACCGGCGGCTGGTGCTGGAATATTTGCAGCGGTTCGACCCGGAAATCAGCATCGTCCACCTGTGACAATTGCAACGCAAAGACGCAAAGAGGCAAAGGCGCGCAGGCCATGAAGATCATCATCAACCACCTGACCCGGATGCGAGCGGGCTACATCTGCGTCGCGGGCATTGATGTAGAGAGCGGGCGGCATGTGCGCCCGGTGCTGGGCGGGCGCAACCTGGGCACGGGGCTGCTGGCGCGGCACGGCGGCCCATTCGATATCGGAGCGGTGGTCGAGCTGGGACGAGCGGGGTGTGTCGGCCATCCGCCCGAAACCGAAGATCATCATTTCGAGCAGCGCGCCGCCACCCGCCTGAAGTACCTGTCGCCGGGCGAGTTCTGGACGTGGCTCCAACGGGTGGCTCGCCCGCACCTGCGCGAGATCTTCGGCCCCGCTCTGAGCCTGCAAGGCCACGGCTGTGTCGTCGCCCCCGGCACGGGGGATGCGTCGCTCGGCTGCCTCCTCGCGCTGCGCCCGCCGGTGCTGCGCGTGAATGAGCAGGGCAAAATCCGCTGCCTGCTGCCCAGCCGGTCGGTCACCCTGGACCTGGCCGTGACCGATCTGCGGCTCTACACCTACGAGGGGGGCGAATACCGGCCCCGGCCCGCCCTGGTGGAACAGGTGGCGGCGCGGATGGCGCGGGGCACCGGCACCATCCTCAGCGTGGGGTTGGGCCGCGCCCTGCAACGGCTGGACGGTGGGGCACCGCAGCACTGGCTCCAGGTCAACAACCTCCACCTGGAGGATGCGCCGCTCTGGCAGTGTACCTGAACGGTAGAAATCAGAAGGTAGAAGGTAGAAGGTAGAAATCAGAAGTCAGAAGTCAGCTTTTCATGCTGTCTGAAGACATATCGGCACACGGACGAGAAAGAGGGTACCGGCGACGGTACCCTCTTCCTCGTCTGTGCAGGGGCCGCTAAACGCGGTGCAGCACGGCTTGCCACTCAGAGCGCAGGCGGTCGCCGGTCGCCACTTCCTGGCGATGGTGCCAGGTATCGCCACTGGGGGCGGCCTGATCACCTGCGGCAGGTCAGGAAAAGCGGCGCAGGCGCAAGTCGCCATCGCTCACCAGGACCATTTCATTCTGCCCGTTGGTGTAGGCGTGCGCCAGATCGGTGCGGCCCGACCCCTGGTGGGACAGCGCCATGACCGAGTCGGTACCCGCATCATAGGTCAGGTGCGCCTGCTCGGCCCTCAGCACCCGCCCCTGGCGCGAAACCAGGCGACTGATCACCCGAAAGGTGCGGCGCTCGGCATCCCAGGAGCAACTGATCTGCTCCTGGCCCATCAGGGTGCCCTCGGCGTTGTGGACCTGCCCGGCCCAGTG
>JBBSAN010001098.1:0-2104 GCA_038252265.1 Chloroflexia bacterium | reverse complement strand
TTATGAGGCCCCGCCGGGGCCAGCGGGCCCGCTCCCGGCACCCCGTCGCGTCGCTGATCCGCCCTCGCGCCGCGCGGATCTTGCGCCATTGGACCCTGGCGGCGGCGGCGCGACGCCTGTGCAAAACTATTGGCCGCACCCCCGGTCTACAGCGGGCCTGACCTGCAACAATAGGAGGCGGAGGTGGAGTCGGCCACCGGCTATCTCAACCAGGTTGCGGAGCGACTCCGCGACCTGGGGGTGGTCGTGAATATGCGAACGGCCAGGAACGCCCCGGCAGAAGCCATCCTGGCCTATGCCACCCAGCGCCCGGACCTGCGGCTGATCGCGCTCGCCACCCACGGTCGTACCGGCGTGACCCGCTGGTTGCTGGGCAGTGTCGCGGAAACGGTGGTCCAGGGGGCGGACCAACCGGTCCTCCTGGTGCGCGCTCCCGCCGAGGAAGCCAGCACCGTGATGGAGCCGGTCGCGCCGTACACCAAGATCCTGGTGGCGCTCGATGGGTCTGCGCGGGCAGAGCACGTGCTGGCGGACGCCCGGAGCCTCGCCGCCGCCACCGGGGCCAGCCTCTTACTCCTCACCGTGTTGCCCGCGCTCGACGAGAACCCCGGCATCGCGGAAGCAGGGACGATTCACGGGCCCGAGTCGCCGCAGCACGAGGCCCGCCAGGCCGCGCACACCTACCTGGCCGGCCTGGCGCAGCCGTTGGCGGCAGCGCGGGTGTCCGTACAGACCATGATCGGCTACGGCCATCCCGCCGAGGCGATCGTGCAGATCGCCGCGCAAGAACGCGCCGACGTGATCGCACTGGCAACGCATGGGCGGGGGGGGTGGCAGCGGCTGCGGTGGGGTAGCGTCACCCAGGAAGTGGTGCATCAGGCTGAGACGCCGGTGCTGGTGATCCGCCCCAACCAGCACATCGGCGAATAGCGCGTGCGGCGGTCGGTGCCCGAGACGCGGGGGATCTTCCGCGTCTCAGGGTGGCGGTGCCGGCCTCTATGGCGTGCTGGTGTCCGGGTGATTTACGGTGCCAATCGGAGCAATCGTCAGCAAGACGGTGCTCTCGCGGCGCGCTTGCAGATTATGGGGCAGCCCGGGGGCGAGGTCCAGGAGATCTCCGGGGCCGAGCACATACTCGATCCCGCCGACCTCGACGGCGACCTCGCCGGCCAGCAGATGGATCGCCACGCCGCCGTCCGCGTGGTGATCCAACAGCCGACCGCCCGGCCTGAAGCTGAGGAGCACCTGGCGCAAGGCGACCGCGTTTCGCAGGGTATAGGCGGTGTGGTCGGCATCGTGCTGCGCCCGTTCGGCGGCGACCTGCGCGGCGAGGTCGTCCAGATGGATCAGTTGGACAGGGAGCTGGAGATCGCGCGCGGCGCGATCAGCCGTACCCGAGGTGTGTCCTGGCTCGCGATCGGTGGTGCTCATATTCTCTCCTTTTGACGGCAGCACGACCGAATCATACTGCCGTGTAATGTAATGATCAGGCGCTCGTGGCTAGAGAACCCGCGCCAGGTATTCCTGGAGGGCCAGCGCCCCATTGTGCGCGGTGTCGCGGGCGCTATAGAGCAGCGTAACGGTGCCCTGGCGGGCGGCGGCCTGCAGCGGGGCCCAACTCTCCGGCGCGGCGTCCAGCTCGGCAAAATAGCGGCGCTTAAACTCCTCCCACCGCTGGGGGTCATGGCCGAACCATTGCCGGAGAGCCGTGCTCGGGGCCGCCTCCTTGAGCCAGCCGTCCAGCGGCAGCGCCGCTTTCTTCATGCCCCGCGGCCAGAGCCGCTCGACCAGAAACCGCGTACCGTCCTCCGGTGCCGCTTGCTCGTAGACCCGCTTGATCTTCACCATTGGGTTGCCTCCTAGCCCACGCACCTGCGGGCCGGACCTGTTATTGCGGGCGCGGCCCGCTTCGAGGGGGCGGCAGTGGTCAGAAAAGAAGGGAGCCGGGGCCGTCCCCTACGCAGACCGCTTAGGGGGGCCCCCAAAAAAAATTTAACAAAAACAGTGTTTGATAACAAAAGTGTGCGGGGCAAAAAATCGTTAAAACCTGAACTAGTTTTGGGTGTGGCCCATAGGTGTTGGCCGGGGCCGTCAGCAGGGAGGT
>JBBSAN010001097.1:0-2107 GCA_038252265.1 Chloroflexia bacterium | reverse complement strand
GAGTAAGGCCCGCTGGCGGGCCACGACTGGCCCGCTGGGTGGGTGGGCTGTGGTAGCAGCATAGGTGCCCAGCTGTTCCAGCAACCGGTACCAGGCCAGGGCCGCAGCTGCGGCGGTCGTATGGGTACCGGTGTAGCCAGGACCAGCGTCGGCGCATAATAGCCGGCCGGGTCGGCGATCGCGATCCCCCTCGCGCAGCGGGGATTCGGCGCGCTCGGTCCAGCAGCGGTCAGCACCTGCCGATAGGATCCCAGCGTCCGCAGGGTGGTTGCCAGCGCATCGAGGCGGGCTTGGTACGTGGCCCAGGTGCGTTCCAGCGCGGTCCAGGCGGCGTCATCGGGTATCGCGATCACCTGGGCCGGCTGCCGGAGGCACCGGATCCCGCTGGCCGTCTGGAGCCGCACGCGTGTGACCGTGTGGTACCGAACGCGCAGTCGCTCTAAAGGGGGCAGCCGGTAGGGATGCGGCCGGGCCGGGACGGCCCGAACGTGCGCCACCGCCGGTGCGGCGCGGGAGGAAGCTGTTGGGCTCGGCATGACCAGCGTCCTTTCTCGCTAGAACACCCACTGTCTCCCGGTCAGGGTGCCGGCGGGGGGATCTCGGTCAGGGTCGGCTGCCCGGTCAGGCCCTCGTCCACCATCGCGACCAACCACTCCCCGAGCGCCAGCCCGGTGGGCGTTTCCGGGCCGGTCAGGGGCAGGGGCCCCCACTGGAGGGATAGGCTCGCCGTATCCCCGGCCAGGGACGGGCCCGTCAGCACCGCGAAGTGGAACCCGGCCTCCGGGGGCCGGGGTGCCACGACGGCTAACCGGGCGGTCCAGGATCCCACATTCACCACGACCAGGGGCAACACGGCGTGGGGCAGGGGAATCGGCGGCGCGTTCAGGTGGCGGGGTAGCCGCAGCGCGCGCACCGGCCAGAGGATTGTGCCCTGGATTTCGACGGCCTGCGGCGCGTTCGGGTCATCCGGACGGGCCAACGCCAGCCCGAGCACCGGCCGGCGGTGCACGAGGTAGGACTGCACCACCCGCACCGCGCGCTCCAGGGGTCCGGCGATGCCCAGCGTGGTGGCGTCCGGCATCGCTTGGGGGTGAAACAGCGGCGCACTCATCGGGGGTCCTCGGTGATGCCCTGCTGCCCAGCGTCGGCATCAGCGGTTACGGTTCCCATTTACAGACCCTCCTTTTCCGTGTTCAGCGGAGACCAAACGGGCGCGCCGCCGCGACTGCGCGCTTCCTGCGGGCGGGTGCCCGGCGGGTTACCCCGATTTTCCTTGCAACTCATCGATCAACTGGCTCGCGTCCGTCCGGCTCAACGCCGACGGGCGGCAGCCGAATTGGGCCTGGCAGCGCGCGTCGATCTCCTCCTCACTTAAGTGGGCCACATTCCGCCCGATCGCATAGATGGCCTTCAACTGCTTGTCGGTCAGCGGGGGCGCGGCCCGGGCCGGCCCTGCGGCCCCGCCCGGCGGGGGGGGCCGCTCACCGCTTGGCACGCCGGGGGTATCGAACGGGACATCGAACGGGACATCGAACGGGGGGGTCGTTGCGGGAAGGAGCGTGGTGCTTAGGCGGCTGGGACCTGCGGCGACCTGGGCGTCCACCACCGCTGCCGACAGTTCGGCGGCATACGCGGCCTCGCGGGCCCGCGCGTCGACGTCCGCAGCGGGCGTGCCGTACCGGAACGTCAGCGCGATCGTGCGCCAAAACTCCAGGGGCTTGCCCCCGTTGGGATTGGGGCGGGCATACTGATTGCTGACGCGGATCTGATAATGCTCCGGCGGCGGGCTGGGTTGTTCGGCATCCATATGTTTCGCAGGCTCCTTCTCTATATAGCGGATGGTGGGCCGCCGCACCCCCACGCCGGAACGGGTGCGGGAGGCGCGGGGTGTATCGGGGAGGTTCTTTGCGGGGCTGGCCCCTGCTCACGGATGCCCCGACAGGCGGTGCCGCACCCAACAATATCTCGTCTATGTGTTTATATCCCCTTGTTCCATGTCGGGTCGGCAAGCTCGGGGCAGGCGTAGCGAACCGTCAGGGCCGGGGTGGGGCCGTCAGTGGCAGCGCCCGGTCACCCGGCCTGGAGTCGCACGCCTCGGCGGCCGGTT
>JBBSAN010001096.1:0-2110 GCA_038252265.1 Chloroflexia bacterium | reverse complement strand
CGAACCACGCGCCACGCCGCGTCACTGATCATCGGCAGCGTGGGCGGCGGGAGCGGGGGTGGGGAAGGCACCGGGGGCGGGGGGCCGGGGGGCCGGGTTGTTGCTGGCCCAGCGGACGCGGATTTCCTGGGCGGGGGTAGCCGGGAGGTGGAAGCCGACCGTGGGCGGGCCGATCAGGCCTGCGGCGGGGTTGGGCACGACGGTGCGGGTGCCCGCCGGGCTGGCGGTGGCCGTCTGGGTGCCCGCGTCGGTGGTCCCTAGCTGCGGGTGCGGCTGCATCAACCCGGCCAATCCGATCAGCAGCGCCACCAGCAGCAACGCGCCGACGGCTCCGACCGTGGCCCAGGTGGCCCAGCCCGCTCGCCCGGTGCGGGCGGATACGAACGGGACGCCCGGTTGGGCCGGGCGCAGGCCGAGCGTGGCCGGATGCGCGGCGGCGCGAGTCACCAGGCGGGCGCGCACGGCGGGGACCACGTTGGCGCTCCAGCCCGCAGTGGGAGGCTGGCCGATCAGCCCCGGCACGGTGCTCAGCCGGACGGCTTCCTGGCGGCAGGCGGCACAGGTGCGCAGATGGGCGCGCACGCGACTTTCTTCCGGTTCGCTCAGCTCCCCGCTATCGAGCAGGGGCAGCAGGTCAAGATACTCGTTGCACATACGCCGTGTTCTCCGTGTCCTTCGCGTCGTGTATGGTGGGCGGGCGGGCCGCCCTGCCGGTCGCGGTGTCCGGCTCCCCGATGGCAGCCGGATCGCCCTTATTTCTGATGACTTAGGCCCGGTTGCGGTGGCGGCTCGGCGGAACCGCCTACGCATCGGTGGCTTTGCGGACCTCGCCCGGCTCGCCGGGGGCCGGGGCGATGCGCCCGGCGTCTTCGTACGCGGCGATAAAGGCGCGGCGGGCGCGGGCCAGCCGCTGCTTGGCGGCATCGAGCGAGATGCCCTGTTGCTCGGCGATCTCCGCGCACTTCAGCCCCCCGGCATCATGCAGCAACAGGCAGGTGGCTTGTGCCTCGGGTAGGCGGCGCAGCGCGGCGCGCACCTGCTGGCGCTCGATGACGGTCGTTTCCACCGATGGGTCGGCGGTGGCCTGCTCGCGCAGGAGGTCGAACGGCAACCACTGGAAGCGGCGCTGGCGACGCAGGGCCGACAGCGCGTTGTGGGTCGCGGCACGATACAGCCAGGCACGCACCTGACGCACTTCCACGCGCCCCAGGCTTTCAAACAGCTCCAGCATCGTGTCCTGGGTTAGATCGGCAGCCAGTTCCGGGTCGCCCACGATGTGCCGCAGGTAGCGCGAAAGCGGCCCCTGGAAGGTGCCCACGATCTGGCTGAACGCCTCAATATCACCGGCTCGGCTGCGGACCAGCAGGGCGGCGAGGTCTTCTTGCTGCATCGGGCTTCCTGGCGGGCCGTGACCCGCAGTGGTCTATAGATACAGGCGCATGGCGCGGCGATTTGGTGACATACAGAGAGGCGCGGTAGGCATTCTGCCCGAACCACGGGTCCAGGATGTCTACCGCGCCCCTCGGGTTGGTGGGTTAGATCGCCAGGGTGGCCGCTTCGGTAATCCACTCTTCGACTTGCGCCAGGGTCGGCGCATGATGGGTGATGTGGTGCTCGTCGTTGGTTGTTTTCAGCTTGGTGTGCAGGTTGGCGGGGACGCGATGTTGTAGTTCCTTGCAGGAGTCCACACCGCATTCTTCCAGCAGGTTCGCCATTTCGGTGCCGACGCCCTTGAGGCGCATCAGGTCGGCCCGGTTGACCCATTCGGTCAGGGCGCTGCTGGTCACGCCGAGTTTGGCGGCGAGGGCATTGCGGGCTGTCCCGGCCCCGGAGTGGGCTAATAGATCCTCGACCGTGTGAATGCCCTCGGCGGCCATCTTGGCCTGCGTCGCTTCATCTAGTCCTTTGATTTCCGCGATCTTGTGGCTCATGGGTTTACTGCTCCTTATATTGGGGATCAGGGGTGCCGCGTGCTGACCCGGGGGGTTGATAATGGAACGCTCCTCGCGTAGGGGGGAAGGGTTCGCTACTGCTATTGTAGCGCAGCACACAACGAAATACAAGGTTAGGTCTGCCTAGTCCCGGCGCGGCGGCATGGTCTTCGGTCGGG
>JBBSAN010001095.1:0-2113 GCA_038252265.1 Chloroflexia bacterium | reverse complement strand
CTGCGGATGATCCGCTGGCTGATGGGCGAAAAGAAGGCGACACCTCCCGTGTCGGCGTTCACCCGCTTGTATCAGCGGGCAGCCTAACTACAATTCGCCACCAATATCAATTACGGTAACGGCCAGGGCGACTGGGCGGTCTGGCGCAACCCGAATGGCGGATTTGGACGCTGCCTGAATTGGCGCGGCCGCCCCAATTGCGGCCTATCCGGCTATTTAGACCAGGATCAAGTATTTCGCCTCTACGGCGTGAGCAACGCCACGCCAACCCCGACCGCCACCGGCACCCCCGCCACCGCCACGCGCACGCGCACCCCCCTCCCGGTACCGTCCACCCCGACCGCCAGTCCCGTCCTGCCCCCGCCGGTCGTCACCCAATCGGCCCCGTTCACCCCCGCGCCGCCTACGGTCGATCCCACGCCCATCCCCTCCTGCGTCGTGCAGTGGCGCGTGGCCCCCACCCCCAACGGCGCGACCGGCACTTCGAGCATCTTCCAGAGCGTCGCGGCCATCTCCACCACCGATGCGTGGGCGGTCGGCAGCACCGACGATGGAAATGGGCGCACCCTGACCGCCCACTGGGATGGACAAGTCTGGACGCAGATCCCTAGCCCCAACGTAGGCAACGCCAGCAACTATTTATCCGGCGTCGCGGCAGTCGGCCCCAACGATGTCTGGGCCGTCGGCAGCTACTACGACCCCTTTATCAACAGCAGCCTGGCCCTGCTGCTCCATTGGACCGGGGCAAGCTGGACCGTGGTGACCGGCCCCTCCGTGGTCGGCAATGTGCAACTCCAGACGGTGACCGCGCTGGCCGCCAACGATGTCTGGGCGGTGGGCAGCGACGGTTCCGGGCCGCTGACCTTACACTGGAACGGCAGCACCTGGCTCCAGGTGCCCACGCCGCCCACCGGCATCGGCGGCATCTTGTATGGTATCAGCGCCATCGCACCCAACGACATCTGGGCCGTCGGCACTGCCAACACAAGCATACAGAGCACCATGCTCACCATGCACTGGAACGGCAGCGCCTGGAGTGTGGTCGCTAGCGGCATGGCGGGCTACGAAACCTTCTTGACCGGCGTGGCCGCCGTGGCCGCCAACGATGTCTGGGCGGTCGGCTACGAGTATGGCAACAATGTGGATCGTTACTACCGCACCGTGATCCTCCATTGGAACGGCACCCTGTGGAGCATCGTGCCCAGCCCCAATCCGGGCTTCCAAAACGATGTGCTCTACGCCGTCACCGCCCTGAGCGCCAATGATGTCTGGGCCGTAGGGTACCAGGTCGGCGGCACCAGCTACGCGGGCACGCTGGCCGTTCATTGGAATGGCACCACCTGGAGTAGTGTGCCCAGCGCGAACGGCGGAACCGGCCACAACTACCTGCGGGGCGTGGACGGCGTGTCCTCGACCGCTGTATGGGCGGTCGGGAACACCTATGTCCCGTCGACAAACACGCTGGCCGAGCGCTACGCCAATCCCTGCGCGCCGCCGCTGCCGACCAACACTCCGGTGCCAACGGCCACCGCCACGGCGACCAACACCCCCACCGCGACGGTCACCCGCACGGCGACCCACACCGCCACCGCGACGACCACCCCCACCACGACAGCCTGCCCGGTGCAGTTCACCGACGTGCCGAGCGGCAGCACGTTCTACAGTTATGTGCGCTGCCTGGCCTGTCGCGGCATTGTCGGCGGCTATCCGTGCGGTGGCCCCGGCGAACCCTGCCCCGGCCCCTACTTCCGCCCCAACACCAATGTCACCCGGGGCCAGGTCGCCAAGATCGTCGCCGAATCGGCGGGCTTCACCGATGCCGTGCCGTCGACCCAGCAGACGTTCCAGGATGTCGCCCCCGGCAGCACGTTCGCCCTCTGGGTGGAGCGGCTGAGCACGCGGGGGATCATCGGCGGCTACCCCTGCGGCGGCCCCTTCGAGCCGTGTGTCGCCCCGGAAAATCGCCCGTACTTCCGCCCCAACAACCCGGTCACGCGGGGGCAACTCGCCAAGATCGTCGCCGGCGCGGCGGGCTACACCGAAACGCCGACCGGCCAGACCTTCCAGGACGTCGCCCCCGGCAGCACCTTCTATCTCACCATCGAGCGGCTGT
>JBBSAN010001094.1:0-2124 GCA_038252265.1 Chloroflexia bacterium | reverse complement strand
GGGTGACGCGCCCGGTGGCAAGGGTCACCACGAGCAGGATCCCAAGAGCGGCCGCGCCCACGACCAGTAGACGGCCGCGCCTGGCTCCGCTACCAGCGCGTCTGGGCTGTACCCCCGTCCGCCCCGGTAGCGCCGATGGCCTGGCGCGCTGGCCCGCCTGCAGGGTCAGCCGACTGACCATGGCGGGCCAGGGATCAAGCGTGTCGGGTACGGCGCGGGTGGCCTGTTCGTCCAGGGTTTGTGCGATCTGCTGTTCTCCCCGCCGGTTCTTGGTCATAGGAACCTCCATTTACGGGTCGTTACTGTTCCTGCTCGGCTAGCGGCACCAACCACACGGGTAGGAGGCGCCGGAGGCGTCGCCGCGCGGAGTTGAGCCGTGACTTCACCGTACCGGGCGGACAGCGTAGCCAAACCGCCATTTCGGCCTCGCTCAGGCCGTGATAATAGCGCAGCACAATGACCGTCCGTTGCCCCGCCGTCAGGCGGCCCAAGAGGGACCAGATCGCCTCGTGCGTTTCTTGGGCGATGAGTAGTTCGTCGAGCGCCGGATCGGTACTGGGCAGGGTACTGACTTCGTCCCAGTCGTCGGGGGCGGCCCGCCCCCGATCCTGGCGGCGGTTGCGCCGCAAGGTCATGAGCGCCTCATTGACGGCGATGCGCAGAAACCAGGGAGCAAACGGTGCCCCGTCGGTGAACTGCGCAATGCGCTCATACACGCGGAGGAAGGCGGTCTGCACAATATCTTCGGCGTAACTGCGATCACGGGTGATCAGATAGACGGTGCGTACCGTCGGCACGTAATGAAGCTCCACGAGCCGCTCTAACCCAGCAATGTCACCGCGCTTGAGCAGACTAATGGCCGCGCTTTCCTCCATACCGGGAGCTCCCTTCGGTAGAGTCTTGCCGAGATCATCCTCTGTTATTGTATGCTGCGAGGTCAGGCAAGGTTCGTAGGCGCGCGGCACTAAATGGACCGGGGCCCTACCGGGATGATCCTCCCCGAGGGGCGGCGGGTGGACAAGCGCGGCGGGTTTAGCGACGGGCGCTGATGGAGGCCCACCTGGCCGCCGTTCTTTGGGCGCAGGGGGTGCATAGCGATGGCGACATGATCTCGGGGCTGGGCAAACTAGCTCAAAAGTGTTGACGGGCCTACGGGGGCGCCTGCGCCGCCGCCAGATACGCAGTGCTCGCGATCCAGTGCTGGTGGGTCAGGTCCAGGACCTGAGACTGCTCGGCGATCAAGATCGCTGAGTGGGTGGCGGCGATCACCTGGCAGCCGCGGGTGATCGCCCGAGCCAGGATCCGGGCCAGGCGGTATTGATTGCGCGGGCTTAAGGCCATTTCGGGCGTGTCGAGCACGATCAGGGTCGTGTGCAGCTGGTCCAGTCGGTCAAGCAGCGGGAGCAGGGCCTCGCCATGGGAATGGCGGCGCGCGTAGAGCGCCTGGTGCAGCCGCGCCATTTCTGCGGTGCTGAACGGATCCTCCAGGGTCCGCATCCGCGGATTGGCCCGCTCCAGATCACTCAGTTCCACCGCACAATTCAGGGGGCCTTCGAGCTGCACGGTGCCCTGTAAATCCGCCGTCGGATCGTCGGGCAGCGGTGGGGGCCCGGTTCCGGCCCGGCGGATCGCCGCCAGCACGGTGCTTTTACCCGCCCCCTGGTCCCCGACCAGTAAGGTCAGCGGGTGGCGAAATTCGAGGCGCGTCTCGGCCGCAAAACAGCGGCAGGCCCGGGTGAACTGCAGCGCCGTCAGGTAACAGGTCGCCGCAACCGGCGCAGATAGGGTCGGGGATGCCCGCATAGAGGGACCTCCAGAGAGAGGAGCTATCGCCCGAGCAGCGGGGCGCCCGCCAGCCAGCGCCGCCCGCCGCCGTTCCTCGTCAGGGCTGATCGGTCGGGGTTGTTGCTTGCGCATCTACAGTTGCCTGCCAGACCCGCTGGCGCTCCGCAAAGCGGGCTTCCCATTCGGCCAGGGGCAAAAAGCCTGCATCCGTCGTCCACCAGCCGCCTGCATCGTGTGCGAGTTGGCGGAGGTCCGCTAGCGTAAGTTTCGTGCGACCAAAGCATGATCCATGTTTCCGTGAGCGAAAATGAGCAGGTTGGAACCCCCTACCGAGCCGAT
>JBBSAN010001093.1:0-2126 GCA_038252265.1 Chloroflexia bacterium | reverse complement strand
GGGCCGCGACCGGCTAACGACCGGCGGACAGGACGACGGGCTGCGGTTTGTAGATCGCGTACTGACAGTGGGGCGCACCGGCAGCGGCACAGGCCACCTCGGTGACCACGATCCGCTGTTTCAGCACCTGATACACAATGGCGGGAATCGCCCCTTCCAGGTTCGAGCACAGGGGACCGGTAGGCCGCTTTTCGGCGGGTAGGTGCGGGATCAGCTCGCAGATTCCCAGGCAGATCGTACAGGGCATGAGGGTCATATACCACGCGGTAGGGGTCTCGTGCATCACCGTCGGCGACCAATAGGTGTTGCTTAACTCACCGACGGCCCGAATGAGCACCCCCAGTTGCTGCGCGGGCGGCTGGCCTTGCACCTCGGCGCGCAGGTTGTCACCCCAGGGTTGCGGGGCCAGCATATAGCGCGCGATCTCTTTGCCCCAGGTGCGAAACGCCATCCGCGTCATCTGTTCTCCCAGGGTTTCATAAAAGTGGGTAAAGAGCCGCAGGAGTTCCAGCGGGGTCGCCACCGGCTCATTGGTCGGGTCGGGGCTGCGCTCGGCAAAGCGGCTGAGATCGGCCTGCTTGAGCACATGGGCAAACTGCGTCCCCGACGCTTTGCGCGCTGCTTCGAGAATGACATACATGGTAAAGCCGGGAACACTCAGCGTATTCACCGGGTCGGTAACCGTGGTCATCGACCGTTCCTTTCATGGTTTAGTAGCGACCACCCCCGGAGGTCGCTCGAATAACGGGCCGCTCAGACCGGCGGGCGGCGGGTTAGCATGTTGGCAAGCTGCAAAGTGCCGACGGTCGTGGCAGCGCCTCGGGCAAACTCCCCGATTTCCATGTACATCTGGACGATCTCGCTTTCCGGGACGTTCTGGACCCGGCTCACCAGTTGGCGAGCATTATAGATCGCCCCCAGGAGAATACCGAGCGCTGCTTGACCACCCCGTGTCGCGCCGCCCAGGGGGTACTCTTCAAGCTCCATCTGGACCTCGGCAAAGCCGAACGTCCGCAGTTGCGCGGGCAGATCCCGGGCTAAATAGGGATGCGCCCCGATCGCTTCCAGGGTGGCATACGTCAGCCCCATCGCCCGCCGGTAGGCCGGATGCGGGACCGCCAGTTCGATCGCCGGGTGCAGGTCCTTGATCCACAGCCAGCCGCCGGGAGCCAGGCTGGCATACGCCTGGGTCAGCACCTTCTCATAATCACGAACGTGCAGCAGCACCATCGAGGCGTAAATCAGGTCGAACGGTCCCGCAGGCAGCCCTTCTACCAGATCCCCCACCACAAACTGCACCCGGCCCCGGCTACTCTCCAGGGCGCGGCGCTGGGCCTTGGCGATCGCCCGCGCATCCAGATCGAGGCCGATCACCGTAGCGCTGCGGTAGACCGAACTGAGGGTCGTGGTCAGTTGGCCTTCGCCGCAGCCGATGTCGAGGATGCGCCGCACATCGGAACCGAGAATGCGGGGAGCCTGCGCCCGCAGATAGTTGCTGAACAGCATACTCTGTGTTTCGAGGCGAATACGATCGGTTTCGGCATCGCCGAAAAGATAAGGGTCGGCAACGGTCGTGGTGCCCGCGTGCCGGCTCGGTGACCAATCGGTCATGATAATACTCCTTTGCTGCCCCCGGTGAACAGCCAATAAAGCTACGGCCCGTCCCCGTCGCCACCATGTTTGCGTGGGCGTTGTCCGCTACAACAGCCCCATAGACCTGAGCCGCGCCCGCCCCCCTGCGGGGCAGGCCTGAAGCCGGTTTGGCCCCAACAGCACGCCCCAGAAATCAGCCCGGTAAATGTAATTGCGCTACGAGCTAGTGGGGCCTAGTCCCCAGGAATGTAGGGGTAGTGGTCTCTTCTATATT
Organism: Chloroflexia bacterium; assembly: GCA_038252265.1. GTDB lineage: Bacteria > Chloroflexota > Chloroflexia > QHBQ01 > JAICKM01 > JBBSAN01. The sequence continues at coordinate 259 of JBBSAN010001093.1, read as the reverse complement.
ATAGTAGTAATCGGCGGCGGATGGCGTTTTAATAGACCAATGGATAGGGATGGCAGGACCTTTATACTACTAACTATTCGTAATTAAAGCGAGCGCAATCGTCCATGTAGGAGTGCCGGGCTAGGACCAATACTGTTCAAATAAGGTTTGCAGTCCGTCCCTCCCGCCCAAGAAAGTCACTGGAACCACAAGCGCAGCCGCACCACGACGGCTAAATCAGTTTGCAGCGACTAACGTTGAAGGTGAGATCAGGCCCTTT
>JBBSAN010001092.1:0-2130 GCA_038252265.1 Chloroflexia bacterium | reverse complement strand
TTCAACAGTGGCGGCTACCGGCGCGGCAAACAAGCACTTTGGCAGGTGGGTGTGCTGTTGGCGGCCTTCACCTTCCTCCTCTCCACCACCGGCGAGGCGCTCCACTGGGATGAGGTAGGGTTCGCCGTGCCCTGGCACATCAGCGAGATGCTTGATGCCTTTGGCTGGGCCCAGTTCTGGAACTACACCCACGCCGAACTGAAGGATATCGCCATCGCCACCGAGAAGCTGGGCCAACTCTACGGGGCCCACATCAGCTTGGGGGCGATCCTGCTTGTCGTCCTCATCATCGTCCACTACTACCTGATCAAGCAGAAAGGCATCTCCCTGCCGTTCTGGCTGCGCGAGAGCGGGCGCACCGCCCCCTTCACCGAGCACATCCGCGAATGGATGGTCGTAGGTGGCGTGATCCTGGGTGCCGTGGTGCTGATCTCCCTCTTCTTCCCCCGTGACGACGGTGTCGCGCCGCAACTGCTGTCGCCCGCGCAGGTCAAGGCATCCTTTGCGGCCCAGGGGAACGCCCAGTACGTAGCGGGCAAGTCGGATCTGGTGCTGACGGATACCGTTGGCATTCCCGGGGCGCGCAGCGACCCTAAAGCGCCGACTATAGCTCTAACCAATCTGAACGATTACCTGTCGCCGCTCTACAAGGCCGGGCACGGCCCGGGCGGCCTCGGCTATAAGCCGACCTACCCCATCAGTTGGACGCACGGTATGAACGTCTTCTATGCTAAGACGATCGAGTTGTTTACCGGGGAGGCACCAGAGGTGGATATCTGGGGCACTATGCTCGGTATGTTCCTGATGCTCGTCGCGCTGATCATCATCCCGTTTGTGGATACCGGCGACCACGAGCCGGGCAACCGGCAACAGGCGTTCGACCTGCGCAAGCGGGGCCTGGCCTTCGCCGCCATGAGCCTGTTCTGGCTGATCATGATCGTCGGCGTGATTACCAACGCCCTCGCCGGCCCTGGCTGATCCGAGCGACCGCCGGGCGGCTCGCCAACGCAGGAGATCTCGCGCAGGCGGCCTGCTCCGCCGGGCACCACTAGTGGGGCACTTGTGACACTTGTTGCCATCCTTGGAACTTACTTTTGTGCGTAAAACACCAGATCCGAATGGCAATACTCGTCATAACTACACCACTAGCTTAGTCCTGTACCTTAACAGGACTAAGCTAGTGGTGCCCGGCGTTTTGCGAAATGCCCACTTTCCGGGCTTGGAAAACGGCCCACTGCGAAAGTCCTGTCAAATGAAAGCACCCCCTGACGCGCCAGGCCGACTCCCCCGCCCGAACACACGAAGGGTGCCGCCCGGTAACCAGGCGGCACCCCGAGGCACGCGGTCGCGCACCAGTCCGGCTTACGCAGGCACCAGCATCCGGCTGAAATCAGCCGCCCGCGCTTTCAGGCTCGGCGTGACCACCTCCTGGATGTCATGCATCATCCCCCGATCGCGCAGTTGCGTCGCCTGAACAAAGATCAGTGCCGCCGACGCCAGATCCGTGGCCCGCGGATCCCCGCCCCCGCCATGATGCACATGCCCATCGCCGTCAATGACCAGCAGCACATTGCCCGTCCGATAATCACGCACCACAATCACCACAGTGGTCGGGCTGGTCTCAAACCCCGACTCATCCCCCACCAGCGCCGCGCTCAACTTCGTCAGCAAGTGCGCACTGAGGTACATAACCTCCCCATACTGCGGCGGCGGCGGGCCCGGCCAGCAGCCCGGCTCCCGCATCGCCTCATACAGCGACACCGTCTGCACGATCACTTCCCGCATCTCCGGCGTCCAGGGCGGGATCCGGTGGACCCCATGCGGGGTAATGACCACCCCGCCCCCATCACCGCCAAAGTCCGGAGACGCAAACAACACAGCGACTTTGAAAGCCTTCTCCATCCCCGTCTCCTTTCTACAGCACCCGCACCCCTACCCGCGGGCAACGCACCAGAACACCCTGCCGATCCAGCAGCAACAAGCGCCACCGCAGCAGTGCTCCCCCACTTACAGCATAGCACCCCCCGGTGGCAAAACCCCTCTACACCGGTGAAAAATACCTCACACCCGGCATCTGATACGTAACAACCATAAACAGCACCCCCCGCCCACCCCCTCTCGTCCCTCATC
>JBBSAN010001091.1:0-2131 GCA_038252265.1 Chloroflexia bacterium | reverse complement strand
TATCGAAGCGCCAGATGTGCGCTACGTCGCCGGTGCTGTTGGGGATCGGCGTGTTGTGAGTGTACGATTGCATCGTCAAGCGCAATGGCCCAATCCGCACATCCTGATCGCGGTAGAATGTCCCGCCGGTGCCCCGGTCGCCGGGTGAAAACCAGCGCCCGTAGGGTGTGGCCGATGGGTAGGGCGTCGGGGTGGGCACCGGCGTGGTGCATTCGTCGAACGGCGGCTCCGGCGTGCAGAGCGGACAGGCCGGGGTGGGGATGACCTGCGAACAGGTGGTCGGGCGCGGGGGTGGCTGCGGACGCGGCGTGGCCGTTGGCGCATTCCAGTAGGCATTCTGCCCGCCCAGATCGGAGCCGCCCGGCGCGAAGGGGCAGGCGAAGGCCGGGGTCAGCCCGATCAGGAACACTACCAGGCCAACCCCCGTGTGCTGATGTCGCTGCCAGAATGAGGTAAACACACGACGCATAGCGCCTCCTAGGGGGCCGTTTGGCCGCTCAACAGCGTGGCCGGCCAGATCAGCGCCAGATAGATTTCCCGCACACCCGTCGCCTCGCGCCACAAAAAGGCCACTGGACTGCTCCCGCTGCCCTGCTGGTCGCTCAGGCGGAAGGTGTCGCTCTGGTTGTACTGGGTGGAGCGGAACAGCCGCACCGGCTCATGGGTGGGATCTTCGTAGCGGGTCCAGTCGCGGCCTGCGGTGCCCGGTGGGGCGTAGGCATACACCGGGAAACAGCCGCCCCCGCCCGCGTGGCGATCACAGAACTGATAGAGGATGAAGACCAGGTTGTGCGCCCGATCATAGAAAGGCGTGGGCTGATGGACGGTCGCGTAGACGGACGGTGGGACAAACGGGGTGGGTGCAGGCGGCACCGGGAGGATCGGGTTATAGGCCAGTGCATCTTCGCCCGACCAGGCTGCCACGTCGCCCGCTTGATCGTTCCAGAACAGGCAAATGCGGCCTGTGCTGTAGAGGCTGTAGGTGAGCAGCACCCATTGCTGGCCTGCGGTGTCGGGACAGGCCAGGAGTTGCATCGAGTGGTCAATCCCGCCGGGCCAGTAATCGGGGATGCCATAAGGGTTGGCTCCGCCGTCAATCAGTGGCTGGGGGCGCGGCTGCCAGGGACCGTCCGGCCTATCTTTGACGCCGGTGTACACGGCGTACTCGTCATCGAGCGCCAGGATCGTGCGGATTGTGCCATCGGCCAGGGTCAGCGTGGTCAGCGCCATATTGTGCTGGCGACCTCCTTGCCCGGCCAGCGGACGGCGCTCCTGCCGCCAGCTACCACCCGGGCGCTGCTCAAAGTAGAGCACGTCGCCGCTCGGCGCGATGGGGTCATCCACAACCGTGGCAATCGCCCCGATGTGCGGCCAGCCTGCCGAGTCCATCACCAGGCGCAGGTTGGTGATGGCAATGGGCGACGTGAGCGCGAACGGCTGCGGCGCGCTCCAGGTGATCCCATCATCGGTGGATTGTCGACATTCGATCAGGGCTTCGCCTTGCGGGCCGGTCAGGCGGGTGTAGGCGACGATAATGCGCCCGTCGGGGGCGACGCCGACTACCGATTCGGGCGCTTTGCCGCCGACCTTGTACCAACCTGGCCCCTGCACCGAACGGGCGGGGAGCCATTGGCCTGCTGCATTGGTGTGCTTGAGATAGACGCGCCCGCCCGGCTCCTGCCCCGGATCGGGGTTGAGCTGGCTCCAGACGACATAGGGCTGGCCGGAGCGCGGATGGAGGGCCACGCTGCCCGGCTGCGCTTCGCCTTCGAGCGTCCCCAACGCGACCGGTGCAGTGTTGCCGATGGCCGCCGGGAGCGGAGTGTTCGGTGGAAAGGTCGGGAAGAGCGCGGGCGGGTCCGTCGGCACCGGGGTGCTGGATGGCTGATCGGGCCGGGTGGTGCAGGTCACGACCGGCGGGGGCCAGGGCGGCGGCCAGGCGCGCCCGCCCGGCCTCATGGTGCAGAAATCGCAGGCGGGCGGACGGGTCGGCGTAGGCGTGCGGGTCGGGGGCGGCGGAACCCAGGTACCGGTCGGTGTGGGCGTGAAGGTACCTGCTGGCCCGCCGTGGGGGTAGCTGCCGTAGTGGTAGCAATTGCACCCGCACGCCGTGGCCGTGGCATAGATCAGC
>JBBSAN010001090.1:0-2134 GCA_038252265.1 Chloroflexia bacterium | reverse complement strand
TGATCGGGCAGTTGCCGGGTGAAGGGGAGCATGGTAAAGTTCATGGCAGCACCTTTCTGTGGGGGATAGGGTACGAGATACCGCTATCGTACCGCAGAAAGGTGCTGTTTGCGAGGTCTACGGACTTTGCATCAGCCGTGGCGCCTGATCTGGATCGGCGTGGCGGCGCTGACCATCGGGCTGTTCCTCGCCAGCATCGGGCCGCGCTATGATCAATTCGCCAACCCCGCCGCCCCGGTGCGCCACGCACTCGACCTGCTCAAGTGGTCGGTCGGGGCCTACGCGACTTATAATATGGCGCTGGAATTGAGCGTGGCGCTGGTCTTCTCGGTGGTGGCCCTGATCATCTACCGGCGCAAGTCGGAAGACGGGGTCGCCCTGGTCGTGGCCTTCATGCTCGTGCTGGCCGGGTCGGCTATGCGGCCTATCGTCAACACAATGGACGCCCTGCTCACCGCGCAGTCGGGCTGGCAATGGCCGATCTATATCCTGACCTATCTCACCTGGTTCCATGTTGTCGCCTTCTTCTGCGTCTTCCCCGACGGGCGCTTCGTGCCGCGCTGGACGCTAGGGCTGCTGGTGTTTGCTGCCCTCATCCTCATCCCCTGGGACCTCTTCCCCGATTCGCCGCTCTCGCCCTGGACCTGGCCGCCGTTGCCGTTTGTCGCGCTGGAACTGGGGCTGTGGGGAGCGTGTCTCTACGCCCAGATCTACCGCTACCGCCACCAATCCAACCGCATCCAGCGACAGCAGACGCGCTGGGTGGTGTATGGGACGAGTGTGACGCTGGTGCTGGGCCTGGCCTCGTACTTCCCTCGCGTTCTCGATCCGGCCCTGAGCCAGCCCGGTACGGCAGCCACCCTGCTCTATGACCTGATCACAGCAACCGGTCTCTACCTGGCGGTGATCATGATCCCCCTGACCATCGGCATTTCGATCCTGCGCTACCGGCTGTGGGGCATTGACCTGCTGATCAACCGGACGCTGGTCTATATCCCGCTGACGGCGATCCTGGCGGGCGTCTATTCAGCGTCGATTGCGCTGTTCCAGAAGGGATTCCTCGCCCTGACCGGCGACAAGTCGGACGCCGCGATCGTCCTCACCACGCTGCTCCTGGCGACCATGTTCACCCCGGTCAAGAACGCGATCCAGAACCTGGTGGACAAGCGCTTCAAGGAAGTACCCAACCCGGCGCGGGTTCTCAAGGACTTCAACGAGCAGGTGCAGACCGACATCGCCGTGGTCGATCCCTACCGGGCCAGCCGCCGTTTGCTCGAAGAGGCCGCGCACGCCTTCGAAGCCGAAAGCGGCGTGGTCTACCTCGGCGCGGGCGAACGGGCCGTGCTCGTTCACACGGTCGGCCAATGGACCGGCAATGCCGCCCTGACCATCCCGTTGGCGAGCGCGGGCACCCCGATCGGCTCGCTGCTGCTGGGGCCGCGCCCGCACGGCCTGGAGTACACCCCGACAGACCGCACCAAGCTGCAAGCGAGTGCCGATCTGGTGGCCGGGGCCATCGCGCAAGAGGCCACCGAATACGAGGAATTGACCGAATACATGCATACGACCGTTCCCCAGGCATAACGGGGGCGGCCAGAGACGAGGTTAGACCGATGGCCGATGTGGGGAAGCGCCTGGGACAGGCGAACGAGTTGACCGTGATCACCCCGATCACGCCCGGCGCGGTGGACGCGCTGCGCCAGACCCTGGCCGATCCGGCCCTGGATGCGCCGAACCTGTTCGCGGGCATCCCGACCGTCCACTACGCCCGCTAAACGATCATCCAGCTCCCGGCAGAACACGAGGCGGGAACACTGTTGTTGTTCAGTTGCAACTATGACGGCACCTTCGAGGACTACGCGGCGGCGCTCGCAGAGACCATCCCGGCTGCGCTGGACCGGATCTGGTCCCACTGCGCGGACTGGCCGGGGAGCCCCTCGCTCGACGTGATTACCCAATATATCACCGGGCACGCCCAGAAGGCGGCGCTATTCTATGCCTCCTATCCCGATGCGACAGTGCGGGAGGTGCAGCGTGCCCTGAAGATGCAGCAGGCTGTCCAGACCTTATTTGATACCTTGCAAGAGTGACACAGGAGAAAGACCCACGATGACAGGACCAGGCAAGCGCCACG
>JBBSAN010001089.1:0-2137 GCA_038252265.1 Chloroflexia bacterium | reverse complement strand
CGTCGGCCCAACGCCTACCCTACGTCTGGGCATAGGTACCGCGCCAAACGGCCCTGGCTACCGAGCCGATCGTCCCGTCTACATCAATAGCTGGCGCGGGCTGGTGGGCGGGCACATGCTGACCATTGCTGCCGGTCGGCAGAGTGAAGATACTGATGGCGAACAAGGTATTTTGGTCATCTATCAGGGAACCCATTTCGATGATCATGATCCTAACACCCAGGTATTTCTTACTCCGCAACGCCTGGGGGTGGTGCATATTATTGCCGTGGAGGCTGGCCGCGTCAGTTTAGGTGTCGGGCCTGAGGAATCCACCAACCTTGTTTTTGTTTTCGACCTCATTACCCGCCAGTGGCTACCCACCACTCCGGCCCCCACCGCTCCATAGGTTGATACAAGAATAAGCCCCGGAGGGGCGACAGACATGCACTTGGGGTTCTGCTGCACTGGGGCCGGGCGCAGGGCGCGCAGCACGCCTACCTTCAGGTGATGCAGAACAACGCCCCGGCGCGGCATCTTTATGCCCGGCTGGGCTTCTCGGATGTGTATACCTACTGGTACCGGGTGAAAGCTGGGGCGGGCGGATAGCGATCCACTGGGGCGTACAGGTGCGGCAAATCCACAGATTTGCTCTGCACTGTGGGTGCAGCCTGCGGTTTGGTCAGTGCGTCGAGTTGCTCTATGAATTTTTGCAACTCGACACTCCCGCTGGTCGCTTCATCCTCGAACTGTTGCCACAAGGCTTCATTCGCCCCGTTCTTCATCTGCTGCGCAACCTCACCGGCTTTGCGGAAGTGGGCGGTGCCGATCAGGTATTGTTGGTGGACCTGCTGAAATCGGGCCGGGACGTGTAGTTTCTGTGCGTCCTCATCCAGTTTCACGAAGGACGGGCCAACCGGCGTGAGCGCAGCGACAAAATCGGTGGTTGGACCAGGCGTGCCGACGCGCTCACGCACGTTGTCCCAGCCGATCAGCACTCCATGCATTTGCTCAAGCACGCTGGTCACGTATACTTGTTCTTCGGCAGCCTGATCACTGCTGGCATCTCCGCACCCGGCCAGCAGGCGCAGGCCCAGCAAGACCCCGATCAGCAGCGTGCGCATCCTGTTATGGGAAAGTTTCCCCTTCACCGGGTCGTGTGGCATGTGTGCTGCTACCTCACTCGCCCAGGGCGTGGCGGACGGCGGCTTCGGCCAGGAGTTGGGCGGGGTTGAGCAGGTCGGGGGCGGTGTCGGCCTCGGACCCCAGCAAGAGGGGCAGTTCGGTGCAGCCGAGGATGATCAGGTCGGCCCCGGCGGCGCGCAGGGTGGCGACGGCGCGGGCGACGGCCTCGTGCGGGGGCGGCCCGGCGCGATCCTCCCACAGCGCCATCACCGCCGCATCCACCTCGGCTTGCAGCGCTGCGTCAATCGTCACATGAGGAATGCCCCGCGCTTCCAGCGGCTCCAGATAGACCCGCACCGGGCCGAAGCCAAACGCCCCTACGCACTGAGGTTGGCGGCGGGCCACCTCGCCCAGGGTCACTTCGATGATGCTCAGGAGCGGGCAGCCCGCCGCCTGCTCAATGGCGGGCGCGAACATATGCGGTGCGTTCGCAGTGACGACCAGGAAATCGGCCCAGGCTCCCAGCCGCGCCGCCGCGTCCAGGAGCACCGGGTCGCCTTGCATTGGGAGCACGGGTGTATAATCGGCGTTCACTACAAACGGTGGACGCCGGTGATAATAGACCATCATCGGCGGGGCACTGCTGTTGGCCGGGGCCGGGTTCAGTTGGCGCGCAACCGCGTGGATGCGCCGCTCAAAGTCCATTGTCGCCTGCGGGCCGAGGCCGCCCAGCACGCCAATCTTCTTCATAGGGGGTACTTCCTTGTACAGCTCGTTGCGCTACTCCCAGTAGCGGGCGTTGGGGTCAATATCCAGGCTCCAATCGGTCTGTAGCCCGGCGTCGTAGCGGAAAAAGGCGGCGGCGGCGATCATGGCGGCGTTGTCGGTGCAGAAGATCAGCGGGGGATAGCGCAGGTCAATGTCGGGGCCGAGCCGTTCCCGCAGGCGGGCCCGCAGCGGGCCGTTGGCGGCCACGCCCCCGGCGAGCAGGACGGTGCGCGCCCGGTAGGTGGCGACGGCCAGCACGGTCTTT
>JBBSAN010001088.1:0-2142 GCA_038252265.1 Chloroflexia bacterium | reverse complement strand
TTGGCGAGGTAGCGGGCCAGGGCGAAATCTGAATTTCCGGCCTGCTGCACGGTGCCGCCCGCCACGATCCGGCCATCGGGTTGGATGAGCAGGGCTGTGCCGACCGCGTAATTGCCCCAGGCGGTGGTCACCAGGCCATCGCCATCGAAGGTGGGGTCCAGGCTACCATTGGCGGTGTAACGAGCCAGGGCGAGCAGGCCGTTGCCGGAGGTGGGGCGGGTCGTGCCGGTCACGACGATCTTGCCGTCGGATTGTAGCGCGACCTCCCCGGCGACATCGTCGGAGGACGCGCCGAAGTCGGTGCGGACCCTGCCGCCCGTGCCGAAGGTGGGATCGAGGGTGCCGTCGGGATTCAGCCGGGCGAGCGTCCAGTCGCGATAGCTGTTTGGCCCTTCGCCACTGCCGACGACGAGGATCTTCCCGTCCGCCTGGATCGCCAGCCCGCTGAGGGTGAGATACTGGTAGGGGTAGAGGCCCGTCTCGTCAAAGACGATCAGGGTCTGCCCGGCCAGGCCAAAGGTGGGATCGAGGCTGCCGTCGGCGTTCAGCCGCACCACGCCAAAGGTGTTGGGACCGCTGTTCACGCTGCCCGCCAGCACCAGTTTGCCGTCCGCCTGGCGGGCCGGGCGATAGCCCGCGCCATCGACCGGCTGGGCCAGGCGCAGCGGGGCCAGGCCCCCGGTGCCGAAGGTGGGGTCAAGGTCCCCATCCGCGGTGGGTGCGCCCTGGACGCCGCCGGCCAGCAACCCCCCCAGCGCCAGTACGGCCATGAGCAGGGCGAGCGCCCCGGCTGCTATTCGCGTCACTGTGTTCTCCTTTGTTGTCGATGCAGGGTTCCGGACACACACTACTCTCTACTACAAGTGTTCGGAGAAATTATACCAAATTATAATAGACAATCAAGTATACAGTACTGCATATTTTGGGTGATAATATCTTGCAAACTAGTGTAAATTTTGGATTGACCAGGCACCCAGTTGCGGCTTCTTTGTACAGAACTCACTACCACCCATCAGGAGCATGCAAATGCTGGCTCCGCATCCGTAATTTTCGCAAGGTGTGTACACGCTTGCTTCCCGGCGTGTAGTGTGGTAGACTACGCGCCGTCTGGTGGGGGCGGTATCACACAACGGCGGCGGCGACCGTGTGCCGGGACGGCGGGTTTGATCGGCCAGGGGTGGCCCGCCACCGGGAAGAAACTCGATGGGCATCTGTCGGGGATGCAATGATATAAGGAGTTGCGTCTATGTCACGGGTCGTTCGCTGGCTGTGTGTATGTGCCCTCCTGGGTTGGGGTATGGTGGTCCCCCTAGCTCAACCAGGGCACAGGCGGATCGCCGCCTCTTTCCCGAAACCGGCCATAGCGTCCAGGGGCGGTTTTTGCGCTATTGGGAGGCGCAGGGCGGGCTGGTCCAGCAAGGCTATCCCCTGACCGAGGAATTGACCGAAGTTTCTCTGCTCGACGGCAAGACTTATACGGTCCAGTATTTCGAACGGGCAGTATTTGAAGACCATCCTGAGAACGCCGGGACGCCGTATGAGGTGCTGCTGGCCCAGTTGGGCACCTATGAACTGCACACCCGCTACCCGGCGGATATCCCCGCCAGTACACCCAACCCGCAGAATGCCCGCCGCTTCACCGAAACCGGCCACTCGGTCGGCGGTCTCTTTCGGACCTACTGGGAGGCACACGGCGGGCTGGCCCAGCAAGGCTACCCGCTGACCGACGAATTCACCGAGGTCAGCACGCTCGATGGCAGGTATTGTCAACTTAAGTCCGGCAACCGGCGAGCGGGAGAGTGAACCAGCACTACCCGACTAAAGTTGTGGCGCTCGTTACTATAATTGCGGGTTAAGCCGCTTTTTCTACACCTGTCATCTCGTTCCAAGTGGCGAATCGCGCCGTGCGTTGGGCATGGTATTCCCCTGCCGACTGGTTGTGCCTACTCAGCCGGAAATGCCCGCGTATTGGCTCAAAGGCTGACAAAAGCCGTTGGGCCAGGCCCGCCGACCCAGAACCGACGCAGCTGGCGCTCCTTTTGCCTGGTTGGTTGATGCGAGTTTTCCGCGCGGTTGTTTAACCGTTTATGCGGGCGGTGCTCTACTCCCGGCATGATCTCGCGCTTGGCCGCGCCATAACGG
>JBBSAN010001087.1:0-2148 GCA_038252265.1 Chloroflexia bacterium | reverse complement strand
TGCGGATTAATAGCGGGGACAGGGAATAAAGAACAAGGATCACCAATTCCTGAAAAGTCCGCCACACCCGAAGCACAAGCGTCAATCCGCAATCCGCAATCCGCAATCCGCAATCCCGAGTCCTGGCACACCGTGGACGTGCAGAACGTGCGCCCGGCGTGGCAGGCCGGGTATCGCGGGGATGGGGTGACGGTGGCCGTGCTCGATACCGGGGTGGATTTCGGGCACCCCGATCTCCAGGGGACGACGGCACGGGTGACCGACCCGGCCTCGCCCTATGTCGGCTGGCCGCTGGCGTTCGACCCGCACTCGATGTACCTCTATGCCAACGGCATTGTCGGGGATCGCCAGAACGCGATCAACGCCTATGGCTCGTGGTACATCGACACCAGTACCCGCGTGTCCGGCCCCACCACCGACTTCATCACCCTGCTCGCCAGCGGGGCGGGCGTCGTCCCGGTCAACCGCACCTATCACCTGCCCGCCAATAGCGTCAGCGGCGTCTACCACATGGGCATCCTGCCCGACGAACATCTAGCCTTCGACCTGTACGGCGAGTACGTCGCCGTGCTGCTGGTGGACACCCACGTGGCCGGACAATATGATACGCTCTATGTGGACCTGAACCACGACTACGACTTCCGTGACGATGCCGCGCAGTACAAGGGCCATGAAGTGGCGGCGCTCGACACCGACGGCGACGGGCTGGGCGACCTCTCCGCCGGGATGCTCTATTACATTGCCGATGGGATCCACCCGGTCCCTGCCAGCGATTGGATGTTCGGCCTCGCCGCGCCCGCGAATGGCGATCTGGTGGCGATGATGGGCAGCTATGACTACGACGAGCACCACGGCACCGGCTGCGCCTCATCGGTGGTGGCGCAGGGCATCGTGGACGGCCCCAACCCGTTGCGCCCCCCCTGGAAACCGGCGGGGGTCGGCGGCATGGTCCAGGGCACCGCGCCCCACGCCCAACTGCTCGCCGTCGGCAACGTCTACCGCGACGGACAGGGCTTCTACACCGCCTACGACTTCATCACCTACGGCCTGGATGGTCGCCCCAACACGGGAGATGAGCCGCAGATCGCCAGCATGAGCTATGGCTTCTCCGGCGGGTTCGATAACGGCTGGGACTTCCAATCGCGCTATATCACCCTGCTGGCCCAGCAGGCTCCGGCGCTCTCCTGGCTGGGCGCGACGGGCAACGGCGGGCCGGGCTACGGCACGATCACCGCGCCCTCGGCGGCCCCGGTGGTCCTTAGCGTCGGCGCAGCCACGCAATATGGCGAGAACACGCAGTTCGACCCGATCAGCAGCACCGCCGAGATCACCTGGGGCGATGTGCAGCCTTGGTCGAACCGGGGGCCGTCGCACCTGGGCAAGCCGGGGCCGGACGTGGTCGCCGTTGGTGCCTGGGGCACCGGTGATGTGCCGCTCAATGTCGTCGGGGACGGCAGCACAGCCTATGGCCTGTGGGGCGGCACCAGCATGTCTACGCCTGTCACGGCGGGCGTCATGGCCTTGCTCTACCAGGCGTATAAGCAGGCGCACGGCGCGTGGCCCACCCGCGACGAGGCCCGCTCCCTGCTGATGTCGTCGGCCACCGACCTGGGCTACGACCCCTTCACGCAGGGCGCGGGGCTGGCGAACGGGATGCGCGCCGTCGATCTGGCGCGGGGCGCGGCGGGGTTGCAAGTCTCCCCGCCTAGCTGGATTCCGGGCCAGCAATATGCGGGCAACACCGGCGTGGTGCTGCCCGGCGCAGGGGCCACGCAAACGCTGACCCTGACCAACCCCACCGGCAGCCCGATCCAGGCGGGCTTAAGCACGAGCCAACTGGTCGAGGAGAGCCACATTGACTGGGTGCAGGAGGTCCATTCCAGCCGCGAGTCGCCGGAGTCGTTCATCCGCCCCGACTATCTGTACAACCTGACGTCGTTTATCCCCGCCGACGCCGATTTCCTCAAGGTGACGGCGGTGATCAGCTACAGCCAGTTCAGCCTCAGCCCGCCCACCTCGTCGTTCCTCTTCTGGAACAACGCCTTCACCCTGCTGGCCTACGACTGGCACGACAAGAACCATGACGGGCAGACCTGGACCGACCTGGACCTCAACGCGACGGTCAACGACGGCGAGTACCAGGAGGGC
>JBBSAN010001086.1:0-2149 GCA_038252265.1 Chloroflexia bacterium | reverse complement strand
GCCCCTGGGCCCACAGCGGCCGCGCCCCCAGGGGCAGGGCGCAAACGAGCAGAGAGAGCCAGAGCCACACTCGGCGGTTCGATCGCATCAGGCAGACCTCCTTGGGCGTCCCAGGTTAGCGGTTGGATACCCGCGATTTCGCCGGCTACTGCGCCCTGCCCCGAAGGCTTAGCACTACAGATAGTCTTCCCCCGCGCAGCAGCCATCCTTTACTTGTTCGTCACTGCGCCCGGACCTTCCTACCGAAGCCAGGAAAAAGACACCCGAGCAGCCCCGGCGCTGCCGGAAAGCGCCCCCCTGGCCATGGTGGCACCTCGGTTGTGGCCGGAATCGCCGGGGCGGCCGGAGGGCGGGGTTGCGCGCCGCCGCTCTACTTCACCGCCCAGACCCAGCACATCCCCCGGTGGCCGGTCTCGGCGTTCTGCGCCCAGGTGCGGGGGTCAGAGTCTATGATATTGGTAACTACTCACCTTGCCCGCCTTGCCGCTGAAGCGGCGCTGGAGGCGGGTCAGGTTTGAACGCGATTATATCCCCCCCCCTGACATTTTCAAGACCCCCTTGCATTATTGTTTCTCCTGCGTTATATTGGCCGCGAATCGGGACCAAACACCTTTGCCGCCCTCATCGCACCAGGAGCCGCCGCCATGTCCCGCCACGCGCTGGAGCAACTGTCCCCGGCCGACCTGATCGAGATCATTCTCCAGCAGCAGACCACGATCCTTCAACAGCAAACCCGCATTGAACAGTTGGAGGCCCGGATCGCACGGCTCGAAGAGCAGATCAGCCGCCTCACGCAACCGCCCAAAGATTCCTCGAACTCCTCCGTTGCCCCCTCGCAGACGCGCAAGGCCAATCGCCCTTCCGCGCGGACCAAAAGCAAGCGCGGCCCCCAGCCCGGTCACCCAGGCCGCAGCCGCCAGCGGCAGGAGCCCGATACCGTCGTGGAGTGCCGCCCCTTAGCTTGCGCCCGGTGCGGCGCCGATCTGTCGCAAGTGCCGGGCACGCTGCGGGGCGCCAGCCAGGTGGTCGAGATTCCGCCCCTGCGCCCCGTGGTGATCGAGGCCCGGCGCTACCAGGCGACCTGCCCCCACTGTGGCCAGCGGCAGGTCGGACAATACCCGCCCGGCCTCGAGCCCTCGCGTGTCTTCGGCCCGCAGTTGGAAGCCCTGGTCTGCTATTTTCATCACACCCAGCACGTCTCCTACGAGCGGCTGGCCGGCCTCTTTCGCGGGCTGTTCGGGCTGGAGTTGAGCCAGGGCGCGATCGCCAATGTCCTCGCCCGAAGCGCCCGGCGGCTGCAACCCGAAGTGGAGGCGATTCGCGCGCAACTGCGCCAGGCCCCGGTAATCGGCTCGGACGAAACCGGCGCGCGAGTGGACGGGCGCAATCACTGGCAATGGGTGTTTGAGACCTCCACGGCCAGCTACCACGTGATAGTTCCCAGCCGTAGCGGGCAAGAGATTGCGACGGTCCTGGGTGACGACGCCCAGCCCGAGGTCTGGGTGAGCGACCTGTTCAGCGCGCAATTGAGCGCCCCGGCCGCCCGCCGCCAAATCTGCCACGCCCACCAACTGCGCGACTTGCAGTACGCGGTAGACGCCGAGCTCAGCGCCTTCGCCTACCGGATGCAACGTCTCTTGTTGCGCGCACAACGACTCTATAAACGCCGTGACGCCCTGGCCCCGGAACTCTTCTCCCGCCAAGTGGCCGATCTGGAGAAGGTCTGCGACCGACTGCTGGCCACCGCCCCGCCGGGGCGCGAGGCCCGCCGCCTGCACAAGCGCTATCGCAAACACCGCGACGCGCTCTTCACTTTCCTGTATCGCCGCGACGTGCCCCCGGACAACAACGGCTGCGAGCGGGCGCTGCGCAAGTCGGTGATTCATCGCAAGGTCAGCGGCGGCTTCCGCTCTCCGTGGGGCGCGCAGGCCTTTGCCACGATGGCCACCGTCATCCAGACCGCCGCCAAGCAGGGCCAAGACGCCCTAGCTGCTCTCACCTCACATCTGGCTCCCGGCCCTCCCCTCGCCTCACTTGCCCCGCCTCCCTAACAGCACAAGGTGAGTAGTTACGGGTACGTATAGGGCGGGCCTACAAAACCGAGGCTCTTGACTCCAAATCCGTGATAGCCAATATATGGATTGATCCT
>JBBSAN010001085.1:0-2150 GCA_038252265.1 Chloroflexia bacterium | reverse complement strand
ATGGCAAGCGCTATTCCATGCTGTGTCTCCCCCTGGCCCTGCTGCCCGGCTGGTTGTTCGGCGTCTCGGTCAACAAGGTCCGTCCCGAACTGCGTGAGAAGGTGCTACGCTACCAGCGGGAATGCTTCGAGGTTCTGTGGCGCGCCTTCCAAAATGAGGTGCTGCCGATCGCGCCCCCGCCGCCGCCGGACCTCAGCCCGGCGGAGCAGGCCCTGCTGCTGGCGGAGGCGGTCGCCAGCTTGGCCCGGTCGCACCTGGAGCAGACCGGGCGGATGGACGTGCTGGAGCAGCGGCAGCAAACGATGGCCGACTATTTGCGCCCCTTTGTGCAGCGGACCAATGAACGCCTGACCGCGCTGGAACTGCGCCTGAGTAGCGGGGCGACCATCAGCGAGGACCAGGCGGCGGAGATCGCGTTGGCCGTCAAGAATATCGCCATGCTCCTGACGGGGGCGGGCGATGCCAATGGATTTGGGCGGGTCTGGGGCGAACTGTACCGGCGGTTCCGGGTGGGGGCCTACCGCAACCTACCAGCAGCGCGGTTCGAGGAGGCCCTAGTCTGGCTGCGCGGGTGGTACGAGGAGTTGGGCGGGGCAGCGTAGTTTAAGGAGCACCGATGGGAGGCCGAGTGGTGGCGCGCCCGATCCCCACCCCTCCAACCGCTTACTCGGCTTACGCCCCGGCTATGAGCGCGCGGATCTGATCATGCGCGGTGGCCCACTCTAACAGGCGGAAGACCATGTCCGCGAGCGGCCCACCGCCAGCAATGGTAGCCTGTGATTGGTCTACCTCAAAGGTGACCATCTGTTCCAGTGCGGCGTATGTGGGGAAGGCGCGGAGGAGGGTGGGCTGAAGTTCTCGACGTTGGGCACTCGTGAGATCTATGCACTCGCTCCGTTATGGGGTGATGAGTACTACTGCGCTGCTTACGCGGCGGCCCCCGCCTGTCCCACCACTGCCGCTTGTGTCTAACAAAAATCGCTGCCGCCCGCAAGCTGAGGACAGGGACTGACAGACCCCCGCACGCGATGGTCGAAGGCGGCTACCTGGCCCCGTCCACGGGCTTGGTTGCGCTCCGCAGTGGTGGTACACTGGCGGAGCGTTTCATTATGCAGTTGCGGGGACCGATTGGTGGCGGCTGTCTCCGGGTGGGGAACCCCGCCCGTACCACGGCCCAGGGGAAACACAGGGTGATTAGCCCCTATGATAGCAGGGTCGCAGAGGGGTGTCAAGCTGCGTTGCACCGCCGTAGGGTATTGATCGGCGCAGCGGGAAAGGTAAACACAGGGACCTAGGGGGCGGGCTCCGCTGCCGCCGGGGGTGCGCAGAACTAGGGGCCGCGCCGACAGCGGAAGAACCGGTCGACGCGAGCAGGGGGTGGCCAGTGGAGATGGGCGGCTACTGCGGACGGCCTGGAATGGAGATTTCCGGTCGGGGCGCGGCGACCCGCGACCAGGCAGCGTTTCCGCCCCTATTGACACCTAAGAGATAATAGAACTAGAACAAGCGTTCAGCTTAGCGAAAGGATCCCGCATGGATGTGGTGCGACCCTCCGGAACACAACCGCCCCCCGCCGCGCCGACCACCCACCAGACCACGGCAGGCCGCCCGATGACCTGGTACGTCGATGCCCAGGTCGAGAACGAAACCTGGCGCGAGGAAGTGATCCCTGCGGATGTGCTCGGGTTGACCCGCCCGCTCCGTGTCTATCGAGGCACGCGCAAGACCAATCTAATCACCTATGACTGGCACGGCGATACTCAGACCTTCTGCCCGCCGATGTGGTGGGATCTGGCGATTGGGTCGGGGGCCTGTGGCCTGGGGTGCCGGGCCTGCTTCCTCATGCTGACCCACCGCATCAAGCGCGACCCATCCCGGCATCTGCTCTACGATAATCTCGCCGACTTCCAACACGCGGCCGAGAAATGGCTGGTCAGTCCGATCCGGCGACGGCAGCATACCCTAGGGGTCGGCATTGACCGTTCCGACTCGCTGCTCTATGAAGGTGTCGTGTCCCACGTTCGTAACTTAGCCCCGCTGTTTGCCACCCGCACCCATAACCCCCAGGGCAACAAGCTGATTTTGCTGACCAAGACCGCCAACACGCACTATCTGGCGGATATTGCCCCTGAGCACCGCAGCAATATTGT
>JBBSAN010001084.1:0-2152 GCA_038252265.1 Chloroflexia bacterium | reverse complement strand
TGCATGATCGCGTGCTCCTGACTAGTATCGGATCGGTGGTGCCGTGGACCTAAGTTTACCTTATCTGATACGTTATTTCCACCCGGCTGTACTAGCCGTGGTCCACCAGGGGGCCGCAACCACGGTCACCACCCTCCGGATTTCGATGGATGCCAAAGCGACCGTGAAGGTCGGTCCCTTTGTGCGGGGCGGCAAGACGCGGGTGCCGACCGCCGGAGCGGATCACGACTTTCACCCGGCGGCGACCGTGACCCCGGTCGGGATCGTGCTGCCCGCAACCGATGAACTGTTTGTGTATGGCATCACCTCCAAAGTGACGAGTGACTGCTTGGCCGATTGCCTGGTGCGGTGGTGGGAGGGGGCGCGTGAGCGCTTTTCCGCCATCACCACGCTGGTGATCAATCTGGATAACGGCCCGGAGAACCACAGTCGGCGCACCCAATTCATGGCCCGGCTGGTGGAGTTTGCGCGCCACTATGGCCTCACGGTCCAGCTAGCCTACTATCCGCCCTAGCACAGCAAGTACAATCCGATCGAGCGCTGTTGGGGCATTTTGGAAACCCACTGGAATGGCAGCTTGCTCGATTCGCTCGACGCGGTGATCGCCTTCGCCGGGACCATGACCTGGAAAGGGCGGGCACCGGTCGTGGAGTTGGTCACGACCAGCTATGCGACGGGCGTGAAACTGAGCAAAGCAGCCATGCAGCAGGTGGAAGCGCACCTGACGCGGCACCCCACATTAGGCAAATGGTTTGTGGACATTGCACCGCCTGTAGCGCCCTTTCGGGCTACTTAATTTTTCGAGAGTCCCCTAATGAGAGGGTGGCAATCCACTTGCCATCCGGGAGCTGAAAGATGCTACCTTCGCCGTGTCCCCGTCGTCCCATTGTCTTGCTCCTCTCTCCCGCGGTTTTCAGCCAACGTGCGACAAGGTCCTTTATAGAACAATTGTACTACATCTTTGTCTGGGTTCCAATCCCCTGATTCGCCTGGTGCTAACTTCATCCTCTTCTGCTTGCCCTGCCTCCGGCCCCTCCCCAACCTCTGGTCCCTCTCAACGCTGTGCTCGCTCCCAGATGCGGATTTCGCTACCAACGACTCTCGCACGTAATGATCCGCGCCGTGGGACAGCAGCCGATCACCCGTGCGAAGATCAGTGGCGGGGGAGTGGGGTTGTCAATTCGGCCCAGTTCGCCGCTAGATCATCGACGGTGGACCAGCGGAGGCCCACTGCTGCGAGCAAACGTGCATAGTAAATGCCTGCCGCTTCGCTGATAAAGAGGGCGATGATCGGCAAGACAGCAGCCAGGCGGCGGTATTGCTCCAGCCGCGATTGAGGCGGACCAAAGGATGGCTGCTTCGCGGGATCGAGGGGCCGGGTCCAATAATGCGTCCCGGCCTGCACGGGGTGCAAGATAAACACAGCGGTGTGCTGTGGCTGGTCCGGCTGATAAGCGACGTAGTCGTTGACGAAGCGGGGAACGACAGCCCCCACATGACCACCCCGCCACCGCTGGAAGCGGTCTTCCAACTGTTGTGGTGGGATGCCCCGCGCCAGGAGGGCGCGCAGCGTCTCATGCTCAGCGGCTAGCACAGCCGTGATCAGGTGCCGGGATTGGGGCGTTTCTTCGGGGCGAGGGTGCACCGTGTTATAAACAGCCGGTTCTAACAGTTTCCATCCGACCGCAGCGACTTGCCGCTGGACTGTTAACTGCGCCTCCCGCTGGAGCAAGATGTCGCGGCGGGGCCGCCGGGTGTAGTGCGTGCTGTACGGTTTATGGAGGACGGCGCAGCCGGCGGGGCGCAGCATCCAATAGTGCTCGGCGGCCCGCCCGCGCAGCGGTTCCAGGGAGGCCGACGCCACCAGGTCGCGCGCGCGGAGCCGGGCGAGTACATGACGAGTGTAGGCTTTGTCCTTGTCGGGGTGTAGATGCCGCCAGATCTGCGTGGTGGTGAGTTGCTTCATCTGACCGAGGAGTTGCAGGACCGCGCGCTGGTTCGGGGTCGCGGTCACCGGCAACGGTGGTGGGGGTTGATAGGCGTGGCCGCGCGCTGCCGCGCCTGCCGGTAGCAGCCGCCAGACCCAGACGCTGGCCCGGCCTTGCTCAGGATGGAGCGGGCACGCCGCAACCAGGCCCGCCTGGCGGAGCCG
>JBBSAN010001083.1:0-2156 GCA_038252265.1 Chloroflexia bacterium | reverse complement strand
GGCGGCGGTGGTCTTCGCCGTGCTGGCCCTGGGGCCGCACCTGCTGGTTGGCGGCACCGACACGCACATCCCGATGCCTTATCTGGTCTTGAACAAGCTGCCGTTTATCGGCGCGGCGCGGGTGCCTGTGCGCTTCGTGCTGATCGTCTCGCTGGCGGTGGCGGTGCTGGCAGGCTACGGGCTGGTGGCGCTGGCGCGGGTGGTGCGGCCCCCGGCGGCGCGGGTCGCCTTGTTCACGGCGTTGACCGTGCTGGTCGGCATCGAGTTCCTGGGCATCCCGCGCACGCTCTTTACCCCCACGGCGGACCCGTTCTTCCGCACCATCGTCGCGGCGGGCGCGGCTGGCAGCCACGACGCCGTGCTGGAACTGCCCCAGGCCACCTGGACCGCCCCGGCCATGTTCGACCAGAGCGTCCACGGGCGACCGATCCTCGGCGGCTACACCGCCCGGCATTACCCCTATCCGTGGATACGCGCCGCCCCCGGCGTGGCCCAACTGACCCAACCCGATCTGCCCCCGCTCGACGCGCCCGACATTCTCACCCCCGCAGTAGACACGACCGCGCTGGCCGCGCTGGACTATTATGGCGTGCGCTACGTGGCCGTGCATCCGCTGACCAACGGCGGGTCGGAGGCCAAGATCGGGGCCGCCGTGGCCGCGATCTTCGCCGGGCACCAGATCGCCCCGATCTACCAGACGCCCACCCTCACCGCCTATCGCGTGCCGCCGCAGCCGCAAACCGGGCCGTTCCTGGGCCTGGGCGACGGTTGGAATCAGGTGGAGGCGGCAGACGGGCGGCGCTGGCGCTGGTTAGGCGAGGGGGCGCAGGTGCAGGTGACGAACCCGCTGACGGGCACGCTTCCGGTGCAGTTGCGGCTGGCCGGGTTCACCGTCAGCACCCCGCGCACGCTGCTGGTGCGGCTCGACGGGCAGGAGATCGCCCGGCAACCGATCGGCCCGCCCCCCGCACAGGTGTTCACCTTCCTGCTCGACCTGCCCCCCGGCGAGCACTGGCTGGCGTTGTCCTCGCTGGAGCCGCCCGAATCGCCGCCCGGCGACCGTCGCGCCCTCAGCCTGGGTTTCGAGCAAATCGCGGTGGCGCGTCGCTAGTGAATCAGGAGTCGGGGGTTGTGCCGGGATAGATCAAGGCTTGAGGTATCTGTCGCCCCTCCGGGGCTACGTGTGGGGGATGCGGCCACCCACGGTTGGCACCGTGGGCTAAGTTCTGTCGCCCCTCCGGGGCTGATCCGTCACGCTACAAGCCACGTATCACGCATCACACATCACACATCACGCATCACGCATCACACATCACGCATCACGAGCCACGAACCACGCGCCACTCCGTCACGTCATCGTCGCCAGCGTGGCCCGCAGCAGCGGCTCGTCGGGCACATCGGTGCTGCGGATGCTGACATGGACAAAGCGGATGATGCCGGTGGAGTCGATCAGAAAGGTGGCGTTATGCGGCACGTTGATGCCTTCCCAGGTGATCAGGTTATACACATCATACTGCTTGGTCACCAGCCGGGCGGGATCGATCAGGATGGGGAAGGGGATGCCCTCGGCCTGGCAATACTCGGCCATCGCCTCGGCCCGCTGGCTGGTCACGCCAATGATCTGGGTGTTGAGTTGCGTATAGGCCGCGATCTGCTCGCGCAACTGCGCGAATTGCACCCGGCAGGCCGCACACCACGAGCCACGGAAGAAGAACAGGGCCACCTTCTGCCCTTGCAAGGCCGATAGCTGGTAGCGCTCACCGGTCGCGCTGTTCAGCGTGAAATCCGGCGCGGGTACGCCCGTATGCAAGAGAGTATTCGTGCGCGGCATGACCAACTCCTGGGGGTAGTTGCCCCCTATATTGTACATCTTTTACATCCCACCGTTCCAGGCTCCGATGGTCAGGCGTTGGTCGGGCTGGTAGACGGCAGGCGGCCCGGCCCGTTGAGCAGCAGACTCACCTGTTGCAGGGCCGTCGTGGCGTCTGGCCCCAGATACGTCGCGCCCATCTTGGTTGCTAGATCGGGATGGCGGTTGAAGATGCTGCCGCCAAAGGCCAACTGGGGTGCCCAGCCGATTTCGGCCCGCATCTGCCGGGTGGCCTCGGCCAGGTGGCGGAGGTTGGCTGCCGTTTCGGTGCGCGAGGCCGAGCAGC
>JBBSAN010001082.1:0-2168 GCA_038252265.1 Chloroflexia bacterium | reverse complement strand
TTGCTGGGGCCGCCCAGCATCCCGGTGGAGATGTTCACCAAAGCGCTGAGCGATGCGGGCAGCCCGGCCGTGCAGGAGGCCGACGGAGCCGACTTCTTTACCATGTGCGTCAACAACGGGGTGGATCCGGTGGTGGTGCTGGCCTTCTTTGGGCAGACCAGCCAGTACGGCACCCTCCCCGGCACCGCCGCCCGCAAGAACTGGGGCAACCTATGGAGCGCCCAGGCCAATGCGTTCGCCACCTACGGGACGTGGCGCGAGGGGCTGGCCGACTGGCTGCACCGCGTGCAAGGCCCAGCCTACACGGCTGGTGGCCCGCCGACGATCACCCACATTGTGCCGATCTATCGCGGACCCAATGCCCAGAACCCCGACAACGCCACCTATACCCGCCAACTCCTGGACCGGATCGCGACGCTCGCCAGCAGCCCGCGTGACCTGGGCTTCGAGGCCGGCACCCGCGACCTGGGCGGGGCAGGAGCAGGCGACCGGCCCCACGGTCCCGACTACCCGGTGCGGAGTGGCCCCTCGATCAGCCCGGCGCTGTTCGCCCAGGTGCTGGAAGGCTACCAGAGTCCCGCGCTGATCGAAGCGCCCGCGCTGGACTATTACATGGCGGTCATGGACAGCGGGATCAACCCGGCCCTGGCCCTGGCCGTGTTCGAGCGCGAGAGTGGCTGTGACACGGACCCCGACAACCCGTTGGTGAAGACGGCGGCGAAGAACTGGGGCGGGCTGCGGATCAACCCCAACGGCGACCGGGGCCGCGCCGCAGGTATTGTGCAGACCCCCGCCGGGGCCTATCGCGCCTATACGTCCTACATGGACGGTCTGCACGATTGGTGCGAGTTCGTCGGCAGCACGTTCGGCAGCGATACCATTGCCCACGCGCTGGCCCGCTACGCCCCCGGCGACGCCCACAGCCTCAACAGCTACGCGCAAACCATCCTCCGGCGCATCGCGGAATGGGACGCCGCCAGCGGCCTGTTCGACCTGCCGAGCGACAGCCGCGACCTGGGCGGTGCCCCCGCGCCCAAGTGGGTGGGATGCAGCCCCAAGAACTACTGGGCCGGGCGGCAGGGCCACACCATCCTCGCCGTGGTCAACCACGAGATGCAAGGGTCGCTAGAAGGCACCCGCCAGGCGTTCCTGGACCCGAACCACGCCGCCAGCGCACACTATGGGGTGGGGCGTGACGGCACGGTGCTGCAATTCATCAAAGAAGAGGACACCGCCTGGGCCAACGGCCCACTCCGCAACCCCAACACCGGGGTCGTCCCCTGGCTGGCCCAGGCGCAGCGCGACGGGACCAACCCCAACCGGCTGACCGTCACCATTGAGTGGGAAGGCAGCCAGGTCGGCACCTGGCACAAGGTGCAGTTCAACGGCGAAACCCACGACACCCTCGACCCCGCCACCATCTCGAAGTGGTTCACGCCCAGCGACGCCCAGTACCAGGCCGGGCTGGCCCTGATCCGCGCCATCTGTGCCCGCCAGCACATCACCATCGACCGCGCCCACATCTGCCGCCACAGCGACGTGGACAGCGTGACCAAATGGTTCTGCCCCGGCGAAGGCTTCCCCCTCCAACGGCTGATCGAGGACCTGAGCGGGCAGCAGGGCGGGAACGCAGGCGGCCCGCCCACCGATGCCCCGCTGACCGGCGCGGCCAGCATCCCGGTAGAGGCCTTCACCAGGGCGCTGAGCGATGCGGGCAGCCCGGCCTTGCAGGAGGCGAACGGGGCCGACTACTATAATATGTGCGTGAGCAACGGGGTGGACCCGGCAGTGGCCCTGGCGTTCTTCGGCCAGACCAGCAACTATGGCACGGCGGGCGATGCCGCCCACCGCATGAACTGGGGCAATTTGTGGGACAGCGGGGCCAACGCGTTCGGCACGTACGGCACCTGGCGCGAAGGGCTGGCCGACTGGCTCCACCGCGTACAAGGCCCGGCCTACACCGCCGGTGGCCCGCCGACCCTCACCCGCATCGTGCCGATCTATCGCGGGGCCAACGCGCAAAACCCCGACAACGCGACCTACACCGGCCAATTATTGGCCCGGCTCGGTCAATTGCGGGGCGGGTGAGCGCGGGCAGTTCTCAGGGTATCAGGTCGTTTGTTTGCATAGCACGAAGGATCTGCCGGGACCCCACGGCAGATCCTTCG
>JBBSAN010001081.1:0-2182 GCA_038252265.1 Chloroflexia bacterium | reverse complement strand
GGGCGGCAGCAGCTCTTTGTTACGGCGTGTACATTCGATCCTCTAAGGGGATATGTCAGCCCCCGGCCAGCGCGACCGCCTGTGGGGCCACCACCTGCCGCGCCGCCAGCAGGCCGATCACGCCGACCGCGACCAGCCCGACCAGGAACAGGCCATAGACCCACGCCTGGGGCACCAGCAAGGCGGTGGACCCGGCGAGCCGCAGGAGAGAGAGAAGCTGGAGGCTGCCTGCCACGATGGCCCCGATCAGGGCCAGGCGGATGCGGGTCCAATCGTTCTCCCAGGTGGCGTGGGCCAGCGCGAAGCCGAGGCCCAGCAGCCACGCCCCCACGGCCTGCGCCGTCAGTGGGGTCAGGTTCCACGGCCAGAAGGTATTCGCCGTCCCCGGCGCGAAGAAGAGCACCGCCCCCACCCCCAGCATGATCGCCGCCTGCGCCCCGATGACGGCCCGAAACAGGGGCGGCAACGGAGCCAGGCGCGGCGGGTCGCCCCCCGGTGCGCGCAGTTGCAGGAACAGCAGCCCGGCCATGAACGGCGGCGCGATGATATAGATGAGGAACCAGGCCCAGGCCGTGCCCCGTGCCCCCAGGCCAGGGCTGTTGAAGTGGAAGCGGTCGAGATGCAGCAAGGTGGCAAGCAGCGTCAGCGAGGTAAAGAGGAGCATGGCTGGGAAGAAGACCCGCCCCCGCGCCCAGACCTGTTCGCGGGCGGCCAGCACCTCCACCACCAGCGCCGTGGCGTAGCCACCGCCGAGAAACGCGGCGGTCAGCGGCGGTTGGATCGTCCAGGCAAAGAGCGTATCGGTCGAGCCGGGGAACAAAAAGAGCAAGGGGCCAACGACAAAAGCCAGCCCGGCGATAAAGAGAGTCAACCGGCGCACGTTGCGGCTGACCAGCCGGATTGACGGGGCGGGAGCGGTGTTCATGCCCTGGGTACCTCCTGACGAATAGTGACCGCCAACTTCATCATCATAGCACCCCGGCGCTACAGTCTGCACTAACAAAGGAGCGGCAGGACGCTACAATCGTTGGCGAGGAACAGAGGTGTTTAGGGTGTCTCAGTCAAGAAGGTACGCAGCCGGGCAACGGCGTCTAATACCGCCGCGTGATCGGCCTCGGTGGTCAGCGTCACCTGAGCGTGGCGCAGCGCCGGGCGCACCGATTCGATGGAGCGGCCAAAAGCGTCCATCCAGGGGTAGCGGGGCATGATCCAGGCGTGGAAGTGGTGCGTGGTGTCCTCGTTGTAGAAATAATAGACGTGCTCGATGCCCAGCACGGCCCGCTGCGCCTGCCGGATGCGCCAGACGAGCGTGATAAACTCCTGCGCCTCCTCCGGCGTCAGTTCGTCCAGCACCCGCACATGGCGTTTGGAAGCCAGGATGACGAAGCCCGGCACCGGGTAGGCCACGTCCTGGTGGGCATGGAACGCGGCGGTTTCGAGGATGGCCCCACCGGGCGGCACCTGCTCCCCGCGCACAATCGCGCAGGCCAGGCAGGGGGGTGAGAGCGGGGCAGGCGTGGACATAAGCAAGCTCCGGCGGCGGGTGATCAGCGATTGCCGCGCTTGTGCTTGCGCCGGGCCGCCCGGCGCGTCCCGGTCCCCGGTGGGGGCAGCGGAGCCGGGGTCGGGATGGCGGCCTCGTCGGACTCAGGGGCGTCGGTCGCCGGGTCCGCCGCCAGGGGCGACTCCGGGTCGGCGGGTTCCTCCTCCGGCGGCGGGTCGCTGCTGATCGTCAGCGGGGACACCGGGGTGTCGTCGCCATTGCCCACCCCCATCATGCGGTGCGCGCCCTGCACCATCGTGCGGATCTCGCGGTCCAGCCATTCTTCGCGTCTCATCCGGTCTCCTCCCGCGCCAGCGCGGCGCATAGCTCCGGCAACCGTGCCCCGTGGTCCGCGATCAGGGCGGGCACCCCGTCCGGCAGGCGCACCCAGAAGAACGCGAACAGGTGCGCCGGGCTGCCGTCGGCGGCGTAACGCTCCCAATGCTCCCAGGTGGCAGGCGGGCTGCCGCCGCAGACGACATGATAAAAGTGGCGATGGTGGATCTCGTCCCGCCCGAAGTCGGCCATGTCGCGCTGCTGCTCGCCCAACAAGCGCACCAGGGTCAGATCAGACAGGCCGGTTTCCTCCCGCGCCTCGCGCAAGGCTGCTACGTCGAACGGTTCGCCCGGCTCGACCGT
>JBBSAN010001080.1:0-2186 GCA_038252265.1 Chloroflexia bacterium | reverse complement strand
GTGGTTCTTCTTGCGACCTCTGCTCGGCGCGAATGCTCCCGCGCCTGCTGATGTGCGGAAGATCTTCCTGTGGCTGGCCCTAGCGGGCTGGATCTTCAGCAACGGCCCGGCCTTCGCCAGCGACCTGGAACGCTTCCGCGCCCAACTGAGCAGCGGTGCCTATCAGGTGGCGATCACCGTCAACAGCCAGGTCGCCGGGCAAGGTTACAACAATACGGGCGGCGAAGTGCCGATTACCGGCTCCCAGCCGTTCAGCCCCACGCTGGCGCTCTTCCCGCAAACGACGCATGTCTATGGCATCGGCAACCCGCCAGAGTACACCGGCATTGATGTCGCCGCCGCCTTTCTGCTGGCGGATCAGGAGGATATCAACGGCACCGCCAACGGCGGCACGGGCTTGCCGGGCGGCGCAGAGTTCGCCTTTTTTACCAGTAGCGACACGGGCGGGCAGACCTGCGCCCAACCCTGGCCGAGCGGCTACGACGAACCGAACCGCCAGGCGGCATTGGCAAAGGCGCTAAATGGGGACATCCGTATGGCAACCGGGATCGTGCCCTGCCTCTTCGCCGTGCTCCAGGCGTTCATCTTCCTGGCGCTGGCGCTGGCCGCCGCGATCTTGTTCTTCTCCTTACCGCTGGCACTGGTGTTCGCCTTCTTCAACACCACCGAGGTGATCGCGCTCTCGGTCATGCGCGGCTATATCGGGCTGCTGGTGAAGACCTATGTCACCGGGGTCATCCTGGCGCTATTCATGGGCTTCCTCTTGGCCTGGGGCGGCGGCAACTGGGTAGCATTCCTCGGTATCAGCCTGGTGGCGCTCTTCTTCACGAGCCACCTGGCGCGCATGTCGGTCCAGACGATCACCGACTCGCTCAACGTGGTGACCCAGGCGATGGGCGCGGCGATGGGCACCCGCCAGCCGGTATTCGATCCCATCGGCACAGCGGGTCAGGCGGTGGGATTGGGGACCAGCGTAGCGCTCGCCGCCGCCACCGGCGGGAGTAGTCTGGCCGCCGGGGTGCTGGTCTCCGGGGGCGGCGCGATGCTGGGGCTGCCCGGCGCAGGGACTCTGGGAACGGCCATAGCGCTGGGCGCGCGTCGCCGGGTAGGCACCGGATCGCAGGAAGAGTTGGCAGCCGCCCAGCCCGACCCGTCGCACAACCTGGACGGCGGCATGGTCTCCCATGGTCCAACGCTGGACGGTGAACAAGAGGCCGATCAGCCCCATCCAATGACTTCGCCATCGCCCTCCACCCCGACGGAAGAAGTAATCGAAGGCGAATGGTATGAGATCGCCGCCAGCCGGAAGCGGCACGAACGCGCCAACCATTGGCTGCTCGCGCAGGGCATTGCGCCACTGCCTGTGGAGAAGGATCGGCCTTTCGCTGGCCCGCCGCCACCTGTCAGTCCCCTTCCGCCGCCTACATCGGCACCCCTGGTGCTGGCCCAGCCGCCCCTGTTGCCAGAAAAGGCCGCGCCTCCGCCGATGCCCACTCCCGAGAAGGGTTGGATGGTCGAACCGGGCCAGCCGCCAGCGGTATTGAATGATTACGCCCAATGGATCAACTGGCGCTATGAAACCCGGCGGGGGCAGCCGACTAAGATCCCCTACAACCCGATCAGCAGCGCTCGCGCTCGTACCAACGATCCAGATACCTGGGGCACATTGCAGGCCGCCACCGAGGCCACCGCACAACACGGCTACGATGGCGTGGGGTTCATGCTGGCTCCCGACGACCCGTTCGTTGGCATTGACCTGGACCACTGCTACGACCCGGCCACCGGCACGATCGATCCGTGGGCCGAGGCGCTGGTGCGGGAACTCGACAGCTATACCGAAGTCACGCCATCTGGCACCGGCCTCCGCATCTTTGTGCGTGGGCAGTTGCCGCCCCGCGAGACAGGGCGCAAGCGCGGTCCCGTGGAGATGTACGACGATCGGCGCTTTCTCACCGTGACCGGTCAGCACTTGCAGGGCACACCGACCAGCATTGAGGACCGCACCGCCGCCATTGAGAACGTCCACGCGCGAGTCTTTCAAGATCGCCCGGCTGCGCCCACACCTACCGCGACTCCCATCGCCGAGCCAGGCGCGGTCAACCTGAGTGACGAGGCTGTGCTGACCAAAATCCAGAACGCCCAGAATCATGAAGCGTTCGCCCGGCTCTGGGGCGGGGACACCGCCG
>JBBSAN010001079.1:0-2187 GCA_038252265.1 Chloroflexia bacterium | reverse complement strand
GATCGGGTTGGCGGCGCGGCACCAGCAGCCCAACTTAGCTGCTTGGCAACGCCGCTTGGCCTATGCGTTCGATCACGCACTGCACCGGGCACCCGCGCCCGCCCCGCAGCACCTCTAACGGACTTTGCATCAGCCGTGTTGTGCCCCCACCCACGCTTGACGCTCCTTCCCGCCGTGCGGTACAATGATTATACAATTAACCGACCCAGCGGTTAATTTATTGAATGTACCGACCCCCGGCCCCTGGCCCTCGACCCCCGAAAGGACCCGACCATGCGTGACGTGGTGATTATTGACGGCGTGCGGACGCCGGTAGGCACGATGGGCGGCGCGTTGCGCGATGTCCCGGCCAAAGAGTTGGGACGGCTCGTCGTGACCGAACTGTTGAAAAAGACCCAACTGGACCCGGCGTTGGTCGAAGAGGTGATCTTTGGGCAGGGCGGGCAGACCAGCGATGCACCCAACACGGCGCGGGTGATCGCGCTGCTGGCCGGGCTGCCGATCCAGACCCCCGGCTACACCGTGCAGCGCAACTGCGCCAGCGGCATCCAGGCGATGGTCAACGCGGCGCAGAACATCCGCGCCGGGGACGCCGATGTGCAGATCGTCGGCGGGGTCGAGAGCATGAGCCAGATCCCCTACATCTGCCGCGAGATGCGCTACGGGGCGCGCTTGCAGAACGTGCAGTTCGTGGACAGCCTGTGGGAGGGGCTGACCGATCCGGTCTGCCACCAACTGATGGGCATGACCGCCGAGAACCTGGCGAGCGAATTCGGTATCACCCGTGAGGAGCAGGACCGCTTCGCCGTGGAGAGCCACAAGAAGGCGTTTCGCGCCCAGCGCACCGGGCGGCTGGCCGAAGAAATTGTGCCGGTGCTGGTGCCGAAGAAGGCCGGGGGCCGCGAGGTGGCGTCCGAGCCGGTCAGCCAGGACGAGGGGATCAATGTGGCCCTGACCCCGCAATCGCTGGCGCTCTACCCCACCATCTTCAAGCGCGACGGCGGCAGTGTCACGCCGGGCAACTCCTGCCCGCTGAACGATGCGGCGGCGGCGATCCTGGTCATGTCGGGCGAGAAAGCCCGCGAACTAGACCAGACCCCCCTGGCCTACGTGCGGGCCTACGCCTTCGCCGGGGTGGAGCCGGAGCGAATGGGCATCGGCCCGGCGTTCGCGGTCCCCCGCGCCCTGGAAAAGGCGGGCCTGCGGCAAGAAGACATCGGCCTTTGGGAGATCAACGAGGCGTTCGCCGCACAGTACCTGGCCGTAGAGCGCGCCCTGGACCTCGATCGGGCGAAGGTCAACGTGAACGGCG
The DNA here is from genome assembly GCA_038252265.1 of Chloroflexia bacterium. Classification (GTDB taxonomy): domain Bacteria; phylum Chloroflexota; class Chloroflexia; order QHBQ01; family JAICKM01; genus JBBSAN01. Next base: position 875 of record JBBSAN010001079.1, on the reverse strand, counting down.
GGGCCATCGCCCTCGGCCACCCCATCGGCGCAACCGGTGTGCGGATGCTCTACACCCTGGCGAAAGAGATGCAAAAGCGCAACGTGCAGTACGGCATCGCCACCCTCTGTGTCGGCGGCGGCCAGGGCGCGGCGGTGGTGCTGGAGCGTGGGTAAGCGGCGGTCAGTGATGCGTGAGGTGGGGATCACCGCCTATGGATTGTGGCCGGGCTACTCTTTGCGTAAGGATCGCAAATAAGTAGTCCGGTCACCCATATGAGTACAGTAGAAGCGAGGCTACAGAAAAGGAAAGCTAGGAGTTTACCCAAAGCTATGGGCAACGTTATCGCCAGAGCCAGTTCTAACATCAGCGTGGCCCGACGGCGCGACGGTTGACGGTGGCAATCCTAGTTGTGCGCGGACACTATCGCTGTAGTCCGCTTCCTGCCAGTTCTTAGCCTGTTTGATTTGGGCGGGTGTCCAGTTGTAAGCCCCGCGTAATTTAGCTCCGCAGAGATCAGCGCCTGCCAAATTGGTTCCTTCCAGGTTGACACCTCGCAGATCAGCTCCCTGTAGCTTAGCTCCCTGTAGGTTGGCCCGTTGTAAATTGGCCTCGTGCATCTTGGCTCCAGGCATGTCGGCTTTAGGCAAGTTGGCCTCTTGTAGATTGACCTCGTGCAAGTTGATGTTTTCCCAGCGGCAATCCTTTATAGAGATACCACATAGATTGGCGCGTTTCAGGTTAACAACCGGATTGGCTGACTTGATTAGTCCGGTATGGTACAAGAAGCGTAGAATCGCAGTCTTACGTACACCATCCCCATTTAGGCTTTCCAAGACCGTTAGAGTTCTCGCCACTGCTATTTGCTGTGTGGCAATCGCCTTTGGTTCTTTGGT
>JBBSAN010001078.1:0-2189 GCA_038252265.1 Chloroflexia bacterium | reverse complement strand
GGGTTATTATGGATGAATCTGAAACAGTGGCTCCTGCGCCGCATGAACCTGCGCTGGTGACCCCTGCGCCGCTGGAGTCGCACGCCGCGTCGCCACTGCCCCATCTGGTCAGCCCGCCGGATGCCCCTGCGCCGCGTGTCCGCGGGGTGTGGGGGCGGGGTTGGGTCGTGCTGCTGGGTGTGGGTGTGCTGGCGGTGCTGGTGCTGATCAGTGCCGTGCCGGTGTGGCGGGCGTTGCGGCAGACCGGCGGCCCGTTGGCTTCTGTGCCGACGCCGGTGCCGACGGCGACCGAGTTGCCCGGCCCGGCCTTCTTTCCGGCCCCGGCAACCGGGATGGATACCCCCGATCAGCCCGATCCGCCCCTCCCGGCCAGTTTGAGCGTGGCCTATGCCGCCGAGCAAGAGGGGCGCTACATGGAGGCGATCCCCCTCTACGGGCCGTATATGGACAGCACGCAGCCCGCCGAGGTCGTGCGTGAGGCGCGCTGGCATGTGGCCCTGTGTCGCTATGGGGCGGGGAGTTATGACGAGGCGATCGCCGAGTGGGCTGCGTTCGCCACCGACTACCCCGCCGACCCACGGGCCGCGCGCAGCGTGTTCTGGGCCGGACAGGCGCACGCGGCTGCCGGGCGACCGGGGGCAGCGCTGGCCGAGCTAGCGAGCTATATCCCCCGCGCCGGGGCAGCGGCGAACGGGGCGCGGTTGCGCGCTGCCGACCTGGCGGTGCAGAGCGGGCGGCTCAGTGAGGCGCGCGGGCTGCTGAATGCCGTGCTGACCGGGGAGCCGACCCGGCTGGACCGGATCGATGCCTGGGAGCGGCTGGCGAACCTGGACAGCGCGGCGGGGCAACCGGCGGCGGTGCTCCCCTGGCTGGACCATATCATCGCTGAGGCGCGGGTGCCCTCCTACCGCGCCGGGATCATGCTGCGGGCGGCGCAGGCCGCCGCCGACGCCGGGGATGCCACCGGGGCGCGGACCCGCTGGGTGGCGCTGGTAACGACATACCCGGAGGAGGGCGCGGCCTACCAGGGCTTGCACCGCTTGCTGGAAGCGGACAGCGCGTTGTTCACTGCGGGCACCCTCCGCTATGATCAGGCGTGCCGGGTGGCCGTGGCGGCGGGCAAGTACACGGAGGCGCTGGGCTACTGCGACGCCTTCCGCGACGCGCAAGCCCCCGGCCCGGAGCGCGCCGACTCGGCCTGGTACACGGCGCGCGCCTATGCCGGGCTGGCGAACTGGACCCAGACGGCGACATGGTACCAGGCGTTTGCCGAGGTCTACCCCGCCGATACGCGCGCTCCGGAGGCGCTACTGGGCTGGGGCGCGGCCCTGGCAGCGCAAGGGGTAACCGACGACGCCCTGGCCCTGTGGGACAAGCTTCTAACGACATATCCCAATAGTGAAGCGGCCTCAGACGGGCAATACCAGGCCGGGGTGTTGCTGCGCCGGGCGGGCGACCCGATCGGGGCGGCGGCGCGCTGGCAGGCGGCAGCAGAGGTGCCCGGTGCCACGGCGGACCAGAAGGCGCGGGCGCGCTTCTGGCAGGGCTGGGCGCTTGACTGGGCCGGGCAACCCGACGCGGCGGCCTCGGCCTGGCGAGAGGCGACGCCGTACCGCACGTTCTACGGCTTCCGCGCCGCTGCCTGGCTATCTACCGACCATCAGCCCCTGGATGCCGGGGCAGCGGGCAGCACCGCTGCTGTAGAGGCCGCTCTGGCCGTAGACCCGGCCAGTGAGCAGGCCGATCTGCTGGCCTGGGTACAGAAATGGCCGCTGAAGGAGGGGACGCCGACCCCACCCGCCTCGGAGGTTTCCTTAACCGCCTTGCCCGAATATGGGCGGGCCGTCAGCCTGGGCCGGTTGGGGCTGTGGGCGCTGGCGAACGATGCCTTCGATGACCTCGATTATGTGTTGAGCGAGGCAGGCGATGGGGTGCGGTTGGCGGCGCTGTTGCAAGAGACGCGCCGGGCGGGCTGGCCCTGGATCACCGTCCGGGTGGCCGGGGCGCTGCGGGATGCGGCCCAGGCGGTGGGCGTCCCGACGGCGCTGCCCGATCTGCCCCGCGCGGTGCAGGAGGGGTTGTACCCGGTAGCCTGGGGCGCGCTGGTGGCGCGCGAGGCGACGGAGCGCAACGTGGACCCCTGGCTGGTGCTGGGGCTGATCCGCCAGGAAAGCGCCTTCGACCCGCTG
>JBBSAN010001077.1:0-2193 GCA_038252265.1 Chloroflexia bacterium | reverse complement strand
TGACGACCACCGGGCCGGTGGTGGTGGCGACGGTGTAGCGCGCGCTGGTCGTCTCCTGGTTGCTGTTGTTGTACCAGGGGATGAAGGCGTAAATATCGTAGTAGGCATCGGCGGGGACGCTGGCGCGCCAGGTGGCCGCGTTGGTGGGACTGCTGGTGGTCGAGGTCGCCAGGTAGGCGTTGGAGCCGCCGTAGCCGACACCGGGGATGACCTGCCACCCGGCACCGGGTACGGTGGGGTTAGCGGTGAATCCGGCGCTGGTGTTATCAATGCGGGCGGATAGCGTATCATCGCGGCGCACCTTCGCCAGGTAGCCCGCCCAGTCCCAGTTGGGGCCGGGGTCGGTGTGGGCGGGGGGACTCTGGTTGGGCACTTGATAGTGGCCGATGATGTGGGCGTGGTCCTTGAGGATGCCATAGCGGTCGGCCATCGTGCGGACGAGGTCGGCAGAGGCGTTGTACATCGCCTGGGTGTACCAGCCGGATTGGCTGGCGTAGCCTTCGTGCTCGATGCCGATGGCGCTGAGGTTGTAGCTAAAGTTGCCCGCGTGATAGGCGGTGTCGGCGTTGCGGACCATCTGGGTGATCTGGCCGTCGCTGCTGCGGATGACATAATGGGCGCTGACGTTGGAGGCGGGGTTCTGGAACCAGCTAATGGCCGATTGGTAGGTGCCTTCGGTGTCGTGGATGACGATGCGGCTGATCGGCGTGCCGTTGCGCCCCACCTGGTAGTTGCCCGAATAGGCGGGCACCCAGAGCGCGGGCGGGTAGTCGTCTGAGTTGGGGCTGGCCTGGAGCGGGTCGGCGGGCACGACCAGTTCGGGATGGGCAGTTAGCTCCAGGGTGCTGTTGGCCTCGGCGGCGGTTACCCCGGCGTGGAGGACGGTGAAGACGCTGGTGGCGTAGCTCCCGGCGACGGCAGGGTCGGGGAAGGCGCTATAGCGGGCGACGATGGTGTACCAGTCGGCCAGCGATTGGGGATTTTGGATTGCGGATTTTGGATCTTGATCAGGGGCGGTCGCCAGGGCGTGGAGCAGGGCGGCGGCCCCGGCGACGTTGGCCGCGTCGTCGGTTTGCAGCGTGGCGGGGGGCAGGCCGAGCAGGGTGGCAGCGCGGGCGAGGCTGTCGCCGGTGGGCGGGGCGGTCAGGCCCATCAGGCCGTAGCCGGTCTGTTCGCCCAGGTGGCCGTCGCTGGCGCCGTGGGCTTGCCAGCGGGACTCGACATAGGCGATGGCGAGCAGGAGGTCGCGGGGTACGTCGTAGCGCGCCGCCGCCGCGTCAAAGACGGCGAGTTGGGGGCCGGTGGCCGCGGCCTGGGGCTTGCCGCTGCCCGCGCCTGCCGGGCCGGTGGCCGCCTGGGTGGCGGTGTTGGGGAGCAAGGCGCTGCCCAGCACGAGCAGCAGGAGCGTTGCCCCGATGCGCAGCGCGTTATGGGCCCATGAAACCGGGTGTTGATGTTTAAGCATGGATCTTCCTCGTTCGCTGGCCCCACGGCCACTTGGTGGGGCGGATAAGTGTTGGTCCTATATCATACCAAACGGGCGAAGGCTGTGCGGGTTGCACGGGTGGGCGAGCAGTGAGCAGCGCGCAGTGAGCAGCGAGTGAGGCGTGAGGCGTGAGGCGTGAGGCGTGAGGCGTGCGTGGGGCTTGCAGGTTGGCGATGAGGTATGTAGAATAACGATGTAGTTTGTGAGGCGATGTATCAGATGAGGAGGGGTGCGGATGGATGGGGGGCGGCGGGAGTTGCAGAAGGGGGCGACAGATACGTTGATCCTGGCGGTGCTGGCGGAGGGGGCGGCGTATGGGTCGGCGCTGGGGCGGGCGGTGGCGCGGCGGAGCGGGGGGTACTTTGCTTTGCCGCAGGGCACGCTCTACCCGGCGCTGGCGCGGCTGGAGGCGGCGGGGTTGATCCTGGGGGCGTGGCAGCTAGAGCCGAGTCCGCCGCGCCGGGTCTACACCCTGACCGAGGCGGGGCGGCGGATGCTGGCGCTGCGGCTCACGACGTGGGCGGCGTTCGCGGCGGCGATGGATGCGGTGCTTTTTAGCAATGAGCGATGAGCGATGAGCAATGAGGAACGAGGGATCAGGGATCAGGGATCAGGAATGAAGATAACAGCACCAACCCCCCACCCCGATACCCCCACCCCACCTTCCGCAATGCAGATCGCGCAAACCACATTGAGTGCGAATACGT
>JBBSAN010001076.1:0-2198 GCA_038252265.1 Chloroflexia bacterium | reverse complement strand
GATATGTAAGTTTAACATGCGATTCTATCCCTTTCGAAACCAGCCGAATCAGGCGCGGCTGGAGCGCAGAACCGCCCGACTTCTGGCAGCAGGCCAGCGGTTTAAAGTGCTCAGCTCCAGGGCCAGGAGGTAAGCTGGCGCAGGGTGGGAGTCAGGTGCGTCTCTTCGTAGTCGAGATGGGTCAGTAGATGGTCGGCCAGCACCCGCAACGCCTGGGCTAGATCGGTGCGGGCCGACTCATCGTTGACGATCCGCCCGGCGGCGGCCTCCACCGCATCCAGATAGTCCGAGACGAGAAGGTGGTCCGCTTCCAGCCGGTCAATAACCGGGCAGAGCGCCGGGTTCACGCGGCGCAGCCCAGGGAACAGCGAAACGTCCTCATGATGGTGATGCCCATGCACAAAGCTGCAATAGCGGATACACCCAGCCCGCAGGGTCCACAGCACGCTGGTCGCGGAAAGCTCCTTGATCTGCGCCTGCACTTGCGGCGCGGGCGCACCGCCGACCACTTGCGCGATCAGTTCGGCCAGCGTCGCAAGATTGCTACGCAAGATCCCATGAATCCAGAGCAGATCACGCACCAGCGGCCCGTCGTCCGTCCGTCCGTCCCGTCTGCTCATGCCCAAGCTTCCTCACCACCCACCGGGCCTAGATCGCGCACGAATCATCCTCACAAACCCCGCCAGCGGAGTGCGCTACCCCCACCGGGATCAGCGGGTGGGACTCGGCCCAGGCCTGCGCCAGCGCGCTCAGCAGCACATCGGCGGACTGCGCGCCAGAGATACCATATGTTTCGTCAATCGCAAAAAAGGGCACCCCGCGAATCCCGAAGGCCCGCGCCCGCTGCTCATCCGCCTTGACGGCATCGGCATAGGCACCACTTGCCAGAACGGCACGGGCTTCGTCGGCGTTGATCCCGACTTCGGCGACGAGCGCGACGAGCGTGTCGGGATCGTCAATGGTAGCCCCTTCGGTAAAGTACGCGCGCAGCAGCCGTTCCTTCACCGCGTCCTGCCGCCCCTGGTCCGCCGCCAGATGGATCAAGCGGTGGGCATCCACGGTGTTGCTGTAATGGGTGGTGTCCAGGTGGTAGTCCAGCCCCTCCTGGGCAGCCAGCGCACTCACCTGCGTGGTCATCGCGGCAGCTTGCTCCCGGCTGATGCCACACTTGCGGGCGAGCATTTCGGTGGTCGTCATCCCCGATTGGCGGGGCGCTGCTGGGTCCAACTGGTAGCTGCGCCAGATCACTTCTACCTGATCACGATGGGCGAATTGCGCAAGCGCGGTCTCAAAGCGCCGTTTGCCGATATAGCACCAGGGGCAAACGACATCCGACCAGATCTCCACTTTCATCGTTTCGTTACTCTCTTTCCTGATAAAACTTCTTCATGTGTTGAGCAGTATCCCGCACAACCCCGGCGACCGGCCTCATGGCGATGGTGGCAACAATGCCCCGCCGCCTGTAAGGAGATGCTATGCGTCTAGAGGTAAACTATCCAGATATGAACCTTAGGAGCAAAAATCGGGCCGGATTAGATGACAGCATCACCGGTCAGACGCGATAACAACCGCTCCAGCAAGCGCCGTTCATCCGGCGTATAGTCGGCCAGGAGGGCGCGTTCGAAGGCCTGCATCACTTCCCGCCCCGCTTCGTAGCGTTGCTGGCCGGTGGCGGTCAGTTCGGCGCGGACACTGCGCCGGTCCTCCGGATCTTGCACCCGTTGCACCAGCCGTTCGGCTTCCAGGCGATCCACCAGTTGGGTGACATTCGACCGGACGCAGGCCAGGCGCTCGGCCAATTGCCCCAGCGGCAAGCCCCCTTCCGCCTCGGCCAGGTGGCGCAGCGCGCTCCATTTAGCAACAGACAGCCCCACGGCGGCCAGTGCGGCATCCAGCCGCGCCTCCGTTACCTTGCCCCCCTGGAGCAAACTGTGGATCAGGTGCAGCGCATCACAACTGATTACTTCTCCGGTTTCGTTCATAGGTGAATTATACACGAACGAAGTATTGTCGTCAAGTGGGGTGCTCTCGTAGGCACGGCTGTTGCAAAGTCGGTGGGTGCTGGCCGACCCAACCCGGTCATCCTGAGCGCAGCGAAGGATCTTCGGGGCGGTCCGTGGTGCCGAGGCCACGATCGCGATCGTCTCTGACGGTTGGGCGGCCCCACCAAGATCCTTCGCTGCGCTCAGCTTCACTTT
>JBBSAN010001075.1:0-2198 GCA_038252265.1 Chloroflexia bacterium | reverse complement strand
CAGGCGTTGTTCGGGTCATCGAGCAGTTGATAGATCAGCGTGACGGCGGCGTTGCCCAGGCTCCCGCGATACTCGGCAGCCAATGTGTCGCCCAACTCGTCGCCGAAGGTATCACTGATAATGTAGCGCACGGTCGGCTCGTAGAGGGCGGCAGCGGCGCTGTCGGCGCGGATGTCGCCGTTCCAGCCGGTGAACAGCCCGACCGCATCGGCCAGTGGCTTATCACCGGGGGTCGGCGCGCCCAGGCGCGTATTGAGTGCCGCCAGGGCGGGGCCAAGCTTGAGGGCGACCACGCTGGTGGTGTCGTAGTGCATCGCCTTGAAGTCGTCCATGTTCAGCTTGGGCTTGCTCTGGATCAACTGGGTGATCCGCTCGGCGCGGAACCAGGGATACCAGTAGGCATTGACCAGATAGGGGTAATCGGGGGCGACGACCCGGTTGTTGGCCGTGACCAGGAAGTGCTCGGGGGGGTCATAGACCGAGGGCATCTTCTCGTAGGGGACATAGCCGGTCCACTCGTTCTCGCCTGTCCAGCCCTCGACGGGGACCAGCCCGTTACCAGCCTTGCGGATCGGCCACAGGCCGGTGGACTGGTAGCCGATGTGGCCGTCCTTATCAGCATAGACGAAGTTCTGGCCGGGGACATCCCAGGCGCTTAGTGCGGTGTGGAACTCCTGCCAATTCGTCGCCCGGTCCAGATCGAGCACCGACTTGAGCAGTTGCCCCGGCATCAGCGCCGTCCACTGGAGGGCGGTGGGTGCTTTAAGCGAGTCCATGACCGGGTTCATCAGCGGGCCGTGGCTGGTGCTACGCACGGGCAGCACCACATCCGCCTTGCCCTTGATGTGGATCGTCTCGGTCACCACTTCCAGCGGCAGCCATTGATCCATGTACTGGTACTGGCCGGGATGCCCGGCTTCGTCCAGCTTTTCGACGAAGAAGTCTTGCGTGTCGGGGCCGAGGTTAGTCACCCCCCAGACAATCGAGGCGTTGTGACCGACGACGACGCCGGGTGCGCCGGGCAGGGTCACCCCTTCCACGTCAAAGCTGCCGTCGGCGGTGCGGAGTTGCAGCGCATACCAGATCGACGGGTTCTGCACGCTCAGGTGGGGATCGTTTGCCAGCAGCGGTTTGCCGTCGGTCGAGAGGCTGCCGTCGATCACCCAGTTGTTGCTGCCGATCAGCTCGTCGCCGCCGCCGCTGCCGAAAACGCCGCTGCCCAGCAGAGGAATAACCTGGCCTGCCGGGTTGCCGGGCAGGGCCGATTGGCGCACGATGGTCGGCTTGCCGTCGGGGTAGGCCGGGAGCAGCGCGGCGGCCCGCTGCGGTCCCAGCTTGGCCTGGAGGTCGGCCATCGTGATCTCGGTGTCCATATTCTCGCCCAGGTCGAGCGCCATCACCTTACCAAAAGCGATGCTGTCCACCGGTGACCAGGGTTCGGGCTTGTAGCCCAGGATGGTGAACTCCAGCGGCAGGCTGTCACTATGGGTGTTGATGAAGGCGGTGATGCCGTCGGCATACTGTTGCAACAGTATCTTGATATCGGGGGGCATAGCCGCCCACTCTTTTTCGGCAGCGCGGTGCAGGCCGAGCGTACGCAGGTAGCGGTCGGTGTCTTCAGTTGGGCTGCCCAGCACCTCGGACAACCGGCCCGCCGCCACCCGGCGATAGAAATCCATCTGCCAGAGCCGGTCCTGGGCCATCACATAACCCTGCGCCCGCATGAGGTCGGGCAGGGTCGCGGCGGTGATATGCGGCACCCCGCTGTGGTCGCGCACCACACTGACCGAGGCGGACAGGCCCGGCAGCGTGGCGGTGCCGTTGGTGGTCGGCAACGGGTGGAGAATCAGGAAGGCCGCCACCGCCAGGACGGCGACAATAAGCACCAGCAAGATCCCCACCAGGACCCGCAAGATCAGCCCGATCCGGCTGCCACTCCGCCGCCGCGGGACCGGTACCGCGCCCGCCTGTATATCGGTAGCTGCCATGATGATACCCCTTTCGTGATCGTGGGGCTGATTATAGCACCGCAGCCGATGCGCTGCAAGCGGGGTGACCGCAGATCAAGTAGGACTGATGAAGGCTGGCTGTAGGGGCCGACCCGTGGGCCGGCCCTGGTCGGGAGTCCACGATCTGAAGGCGCGCCGTCCGTCCGGGTGCGAGCGGTTCGGACTCCCAACCAGAGCCGGCCCACGGGT
>JBBSAN010001074.1:0-2200 GCA_038252265.1 Chloroflexia bacterium | reverse complement strand
CGGCAGGCAGCCACCACGCCGACCATACCCTGGACGGCGCGACGGTGACGCTGGCGGTGCAAAAGAGCAGCTAACCGTACACCCCACGTGACGTTATACAGGGAGGCCGGAGCGATACCGGCCTCTCTTGCTGTACACCCCACCCAACGGAGATGCCGAAATGCTGGCGACCATTATCCTGTTCCTCTCCCTCGGCCTCGACACCCTGGCGATTGCGCTCGGCCTGGGGTTGGGCGGGTTGCCGCGCCGCCGCTGGCTCACGGTCGGGCTGACCTTTGCCTTCTTTGAAGGGGTGATGCCGGTCGTCGGACTGCTCATCGGGCAGGGCCTCAGCGACGTGCTGGGCGAGGTGGTGGCCTATCTCGCCGCGTTGATCCTGATCGGCGTCGGCATCCTGGCGATCCGCGAGGCGCTGAGCGGCGACGATGATGACGACGACGGGGTGCCGACCGATCTGACCGGGCGGCGGCTCGTGCTGACCGGCCTCTCGGTCAGCCTGGATGAACTGGCGGTGGGTTTTTCGCTGGGGGTGCTGGGGGTGCCGCTGGGGCTGGCCCTCGGCTATGTCGCCGTCCAGGCGTTCGCCCTGACCTTCATCGGGTTGGCCCTGGGCGGGCGGCTGGGGCGGCACCTGGGCGAACGGGCGGAACTGGCGTCGGGGGTGGTGCTGGTGCTGCTCGGCCTGGCGCTGCTGATCAGCGAGGCGACCGGCGCTCACTTCTTGTGATCGGGCGGGTCGGGCAGCGGTACATGGCGGAAGGTGAAATAGAGCGCCACGTCATAGACGATCTTTAGTCCCCCGCTGAGGAAGAAGGGCAGGCCCGCGACCACGCTGCGGGTGATCAACCCGGCCACCGCCGGGCTGACGGCGACGGCCAGCGAACGGGCCACCCCGGTCACTCCCGCCGCCGCGCTCCTTTCCTCCGGGGTGACCAGGGCCATCGTGTAAGCCTGCCGGGTGGGCACGTCCATCTGCGAGAGGCACTGGCGCAGGAGGAGCAGCCCGGCGGCCAGGGGCAAGGTCGGCATCAGCGGGATCAGCGCCAGGAACAGGTTGGACGGGATGTGGGTGAAGACCATCGTGTTCAACAGGCCGAACCGCCGGGCGATCCAGGCTGCCCCCAGGAACGACACGGCGCTGCACAACGACGCGCCGAAGAAGAGTGCCCCCAACGCCTCATCACTCGCCCGGTATTGCTGCTGGAACCAGAGGGCGATCAGGCTCTGCACCACCAGCCCCCCGGCAAACGCATCTACACTTTGCAGCCCGGCCAGCCGCAAGACGATGCCCCGCGATTGCCGCAACCCCAGCGACAGCCGACCCAGGGGAGCCGCGACGGGCGCGACCGTGACCTCCACCTGCGGCGACAGGCGGGTGACGACCAGTGCGTTGACCGCCCCGGCCAGCCCGTAGACCAGGAACAGCCCATGCTGGGTCGTCGCCGGAGCGAGCACTCCGGCCAGCAGCGTGGGCAGCCCTGTGCCCAGCGCCCCCACCGCCGCCGCCACGTAGCCCGCCAGGTTGTAGAGCGAGAAGAGGAGGGTCCGCTGGGAGGCGGGCGCGGTCTGCGGCAGGATCGCCTGCTCCACGGCCAGGAACGCGCCGACTTCCGTGCTGGTCACACTGATCGTGCCGGTCAGCGCGGCAAGGAACAGCGCGGCAATATTGTCGCTGAAGGCCAGGGCGATGCCGCCGAGCAGCATGAGCGCCGAACTGAGCAGCAGCACCCGCCGCCGTCCCCAGCGGTCGGCCACGCCTGTCAGCACCAGCGTCAGGGCGGCGCTCCCGGCCAGGGCGACGGTGAGAAACACGCCGATGGCCACTGTATCATACCCTAACCCCGCCAGGTACAACCCGATCCGCACGCTGAGAAAGCCATAGGCTAGCGCCCGCACGCTGCGCGCCAGGAGGATGAGCCAGCCGTCGCGGTTGAGGGAAAGAGTCATGGTGAGTACGGAGTGCATGATGCGTGATGCGTGATGCGTGATGCGTGATGCGTGATGCGTGATGCGTGATGTGTATTGCGTGTTCCTGATCCCTGATCCCTGATCCCTGATCCCTGATCCCTGATCCCTGATCCCTGATCCCTGATCCCTCGTCACGTTTCACGTTTCACGTTTCACGTTCCCCGCTCCACCTGCGCCTGGCAATAGCGATAGAGGGCGTCGTAGAGGGGGAATTCGAGGGCGAGGACCTGGT
>JBBSAN010001073.1:0-2202 GCA_038252265.1 Chloroflexia bacterium | reverse complement strand
GGGTGCCTATCCGCTGAATGACTTCGCCGCTGACGGTCGGGATCGGGTGGCCGTGCGGGTCTACAACCGGGTTGCCCAGCGCGTCGGCGATCCGTTCTTCGAGCGTGGCGCTGATGTGGTGCTCCAGCCGTTCGGCCTCTTCATGCACCTGGTCCCAGCCCAGCCCCAGCCGTTCGGCCAGATACAGCTCGAGCAGGCGGTGGCGGCGGACCACCCGCAGGGCAATTTTCTCCCCCTGCGGCGTGAGGCGCACGCCCTGATAAGGAGTGTACTGGAGCAGTTCCAGTTCCGGCTGGGCCAGTTTCTGGATCATGCTGGTGACGGTGGCCGAGGTCAGGCCTAGCCGTTCGGCAATCTCCGACGTTGCGACAGGCGTGTCATTGGGTTGGCCTTGCCGCAGCAGGTAGATCGTTTTCAGATAATCTTCAACCGTTGCGCTGCTCATACAAATCTCCCTTTAAGTCTGGCCGCATCTCGTATTTTAGAGCCGTCTAAATTATATCATCGAAGGGCAAAGAAGTCAATACCTCCTGGCCCTAAAATCCAGGGTTTTTCATCCATCGATTTGCCCGGCAGAACCAGACTTTTGGCCGATTGACCCCCAGGCTGGAACGAATTATAATCGGTAGATTGGAGGGAATAGCGCATGAATGACGAAATAGATACCAAAATACTGACGATCCTTCAAGAGAACTCGCGCACACCCAACGCCGAGATTGCCCGGCAGGTGGGCATGGCCCCCTCCGCCGTGTTCGAGCGCATTCGCAAGCTGGAGGCGCAGGGGATCATTCGCGGCTATGAAGCGCGGCTCCAACCCCAGGCGCTGGGGCTGGGGCTGCTCGCCTTTGTTTTTGTGCGCACCGATGATCGCGGCTCCATGGAAACCGGCAAGAAGCTGGCCCTTATTCCCGGCGTGCAGGAAGTGCATGACATTGCGGGCGAGGACTGCTATCTGGTGAAGGTGCGCGCCGCGAACACCGAAGCGCTGGGGCGATTGCTCCGCGACCAATTCGGCACGATCCCCTCGCTGCGCTCCACGCGCACCACGATTGTCCTATCGACCGCCAAAGAAACGGCCCAACTGCCGCTGGGAGGCGGCCCAGAGGAGACACCCCATGTCTGAACGCATCTCGCGATCCCTCTCACCCCGCCTGATGATCATCATCGCCTTCGCTGCGATCTACCTGATCTGGGGGTCCACCTACCTGGGGATCCGCATTGCCATCGAAACGATGCCGCCGCTGCTGATGGCCGGGGCGCGTTTCCTCGTCGCCGGGGGGTTGGTCTATGGCTGGATGCGGCTGAGCGGCACCCCCCGGCCCAGCGGGATCAACTGGCGGGCGGCGGCCCTGGTCGGCGTGCTGCTCCTGTGCAGTAACGGCGCGGTCAGTTGGGCCGAACAGTGGGTGCCGTCGGGCCTGGCCGCGCTGCTGATCGCCACCGTGCCGCTCTGGGTGGTCGTGCTGGGCTGGCTGCGGGGGGGCGACCGGCCTACGCTGGGTATAGCCGCCGGGCTGGCCCTGGGCCTGCTCGGCATCGTCCTGCTGATCGGACCGGGGGAATTGCTGGGCGGCACCCATGTGGACCCGGTGGGCGCGCTGGCGATCCTGATCGGGTCGGTGGGTTGGGCGGCGGGATCGCTCTATTCGCGCAAGGCCCCCCTGCCAACCCAGCCGCTGCTCGGCACCGGCATGGAGATGCTGGCGGGGGGGGCGGTGCTACTCCTGGCCGGGCTGGCGACAGGCGAAGGCGCACAACTTCATCTCGAAGCGATTTCGCTCCGCTCCCTGCTGGCCTTCGCCTATCTGGTGGTTTTCGGGTCGATCGGCGCGTTCAGCGCCTACGTCTGGCTGCTGCGGATGGTCTCGCCCGCCCACGCCTCTACCTACGCCTATGTCAACCCGGTGGTCGCTGTGTTTCTCGGCTGGGCACTGGCGAACGAGCCGGTGACGCCGTTGACCCTGGTCGCCGCCGCCGTGATCATCGCTGCCGTCGCGCTGATCGTTATGCAGCAGACGCGGGGCAAGCGCCAGCCGACGCCCGAAGCCGCGCCCCTGGAGCCGGAGGAACCGGCGGCCTATCGCGGGACGGCCATCCAGCCGGGGCGGGCGAACGAGTCGCGGACGTAATCGGCTGAAGGCCCAGCATAGACCCTGATGCCTATTGTAGGAGATGGCGCTGCCCATTGATGGTCGGGTGTCC
>JBBSAN010001072.1:0-2210 GCA_038252265.1 Chloroflexia bacterium | reverse complement strand
GTAGAGCCGCTCGGTGGGCACCACCCGCCGCACGGCCTCGCCCACCCGGTAGACGACCCGCTGGAGGGCCAGGTACTCATCCAGGGTGAAATCGCCCGTCACCTGCTCGCGGTGGGCGGTGGGCGCGACGAGGACATAGCCGTAGAGCGTGGGGTACTTGTTGAGGAAGACAATCGCCGTCTCGTCCTGGGCGATGACATGGTTGCCGGCCAGCCGCCCGGCGATCATCTCGCAAATAAAGCAGGGGCCGGTGGTGATGCGCTCCACGTAGGTGGTCATGTCGAACGGTTGGCGCGTGGGGGTGCTCATACGTCCCTCCAACCAAAGCTGTCGAACCAGGCTCCACCCCGCATGTTGTCCAGCGCCCGGCGGACATAAGGGATGACGTTGCCGGGCAGCCGGTCCAGATCGAACCAGGCCAGCTCGTCACACTTGTGCGGCTCGGCGTTGGTGATCGCCCCGGTCCAACGGGTGGCCGTGAGGAAGAAATCAACCCGCTCGTCGTTCGACTTGCGGTGCATCACCCCGACCATGGTCAGATCGGCAGGGTCGATCCGCACCCCGGCTTCTTCGTAGGCTTCGCGGACGGTCGCAGCGGTCACTTCTTCGCCGCCATCCAGGTGCCCGGCGGGCACGCTGTAATTGCCATCCTCGTAGCCGGTGTGGGCGCGGCGCAGCAAAAGCACCTGCCCCTCGCGTAGCAAGAACAGGTGGACGGCTCCCAGCAGCTTGAAGCGCCGGTCGCCGGTTGAATTATCAGCTTGGTCTTGCGTCGTCATCACGTCTGTCATCGCTCTTTCTTAATAGACTTGCCGGTCTATTACTTAACGATTTCAGAATACCATGAAACTTCCGAAAAGTCAAGAGCAAAAGGCGATGTGTCGGGTCCGACTTTAGATGGATTTTGGGCAAGCAAAAGGGCAGGCGAACGACGCCTGCCCTGCCCTCGGTGCGGCCCCCTGCTAGAGCAACATGATCAGATCACCCTGATGGATCGTGCCGCCGGTGAGGATGCAGGCCAGCATCCCGCGCTTACCGATCAGCATACTCTGAAGGCCAGGCCGGATCTCATCCATACGGAAGCACGGATCGCAGGGTCCGGTGATTTCCAGCACCACCGTCGCGCCGATTTGTAGGCGTTGGCCGTTCTGCAACTGGTTCACAGCCAGGCCGCGCGTCGTAATATTCTCTTTGATGGTGCCGAAATCCAGTTGGAACGCTTCCAACGTTTCGGCGTCCATCAGCAAAACCTGGCGCTTGCCCCGGTCGCGATCATGGTCGTCACCCACCAGCCCTCGCCCGGCCTGGGCTTCTACCGTTTCGACCGGGCGCATTGGTTCGCGGTGGCCGGGGCACAGTTGCAACGACGCGATCTGCCCTACCACCTCATTCACCGGTAGCTCCGCCGCCGCCGGGCGCATATCTAATGTCATCGTTTGTCTCTCCTTGTTATAGCTGCCACCGCGTATACGCTGATTGTATCACAAGCTGCGGGTTCTGTGTAACCTTGACAAGGGCCAGCCACGGCCCCTATACTTTTTATGACCTGTCTCTTGTACAACGTTCGTCCCGTCAACCGGTCGCACCGCGCCCACGCCTCTCCCCCTCTGACGCGGCGCGCCCCACCTGGAAAGAAGACCGCGCATGACTGCTGCCGCCCACCGCTCCCGTTGGCCTGTGATCTTGTTGCTCCTGGGGGTCGCCGGGCTGCTGCTGGCCCTCGGCCCCGTCGCCCGCTCGGCCCCTGCCGCCGCGCCCCCCGCGCCGCCGTTGCCGTTGCAAGCGCTCGGCCCGCCCCGCGTGAGCAGCAAAGACGATGCGACCACGGCCAAGATCGCCCCGCAATTGCGCGATGCCGTGCAGGCCGCTGCTGATCCCGATGCATCCTTGCCCATCGTGGTCGTCAGCCGGGGATCGTTCGCCCATCGCGCTCTGGTCGATGGGGTGAGCCGCCCGCCCAATCCAGCCGGGCTGACCTTCACCAGCGGGCAGGCCCACGCCGGGCAGATCGCCGCCCTCGCCGCCGACGCCTCTGTGGTCGCCGTCCTCTCCGGTACCGCCCCGCCCCCGCCGCCGCTGCCCGACCCCAACTTCCCCACGCCGCGCCCGCGGCCCGATTGCGGATTGGGGGGTTGGGGTTGGGGGGGTTGTGGGGGGGGCGGGGGGTTTGTAAAAGGGGATAGACGGAGCGAAAAGGACAGCACAACCCG
>JBBSAN010001071.1:0-2212 GCA_038252265.1 Chloroflexia bacterium | reverse complement strand
TTGGGGTGGCACGGCGGGTGGCGGTTTTGCGCTAGGGATCCCGCCAATCAGCACGCGGGCCACGCGAATCAGCACAGCTGGCGGATAGGTACGCTGCTGTCCGGCCATCTCGCGGGTGACCATGCTCGCTTGCAGGAGGTAACGTAGATTTTCAGGGCCATAGTGGGGGGGGGGCGCTGCCGCGGCTAACACCTCCCAGAGGGCTGCTGTTGGCTGAAGATAATACGCACTTACGTCCTGCCCGGCGCTGTCATCCACCGGGTGCCTATTGACGGCGATGTACTTCGGTCCCCCCCAATTGATGGTCGTCTCATAGCTTGAGGCGTGGAGGAGGAGTTGATAATTGGGATACGGCAACACGGCACTCAGCCATGTCGTGGAGAGCGTGGTGGCCTGCGTCTGGTTGGTAATAGCCTGCTCTAGTCGTTGCCGGAGAGCACCACTCGCTGGCACTACCAGTTCCGGCGCGTCTAGGGCTGTGATCGTTATCATCTGGGCGGACTGGACCTGCTCCAACAGCCAGGCCACCGGGAGAGAGGGCGGACCCGCCGCAAGGGTCGCGATGGGACTCCCCTCCTTGGGAGTCGGAGTGATCGGTAGACTCCCAGGGGGCGTATTGGCGGCGCTTGGTGGCATGGTGACAGCCGTGGGCAAAGGCGATGCAACCGGTGACAACGGTGGTTCTTCCCCAAGTTTCTCTCCGGGGGGGGATTGGCAGCCCCCTAAGAGCAACAGGCTCAGCAGTACTGCACTAACGCGCTTTATCAGGGTACCCATTGTTAGGTCTCCTCGAACACTGGGCAGCAGATGGGTGGGCGGGGTAGCGCAGATCGCGCTACCCTGTCCAGCAACTACACTAAGCGTCTACATCTTACCAATTGATGGTGAAGTAGACAGGTGTGCCATCAGTATATATTGAGTAGACGTACACCCGGGCGTAGTAAGTTCCCGGGCCCGGAACCCAGACATACTCATTGCCACCTGTCGACTTGGAGCTACCAACGAGCGTAAGTTCGCTGGGATAGGTCCACGGGTCGCCGGAATAGACGTACAAGTCTGGATCGCCTCCGGAAATGCCATTCAGGGTAACATATCGGGCGGAGGTGACATCGAAGCGATACCAGACGCTCTGCCCTCTCATCGCATACGAGGCGCTCCAGAAGCCAGCAGCAGTCCGGGGCTCGCGCGGCCCGTCGCCGCCGTTGTTGTTGTAGTTCCGCGGCCACCACGAGCGGTGATATTGATAGCCACGAGCCTCATTCCACGTCCGGGACCAAGGCTTGGCCCCTTGAACCGGACCATCAATGGTCGATTCCAGCGTGATAATGCTCGTGGCATCTGGAGCACCGTATTGATAGAAGAAGGTGTGCCCTACGGTTGTGCCGACGAAGAAATTCATCGGCTGCGCCCGCCACACCGACGCGGCGACGTTGTCCCCCACCGCACTTCCCTTCCAATCATAGCTCACATCCGCATCCGGTAGGCCGGGAAACCCGGGTACGCCCGGTCCGGTGCCAGGTTTTGGCTGCCCATCGCCACTCTGATATTTTCCTGAAGCGGCGGCAACAAAGCCGGAGCAGTCGAGACCGACCGAACCATTGATCCAGCCGGCAGCGTTAGTTGCGTTTCCGACCAGGGGTCCGTAGTAGCTAGTTTTGCCACAATAGGCCGGTGTCCAAGCGAGTGCGCTGTCCCATGATGTCCAGGGTTGAGCGTCGCTGTGGGTCCAGAGGCTGTCAAATCCACCCCAGGTGTAAGGGATGCCGTGGATAATACTACCATCAAGCTGGCCTTGCAATTGTGCTGGTTTCACCATGTTGGCAGGGCGATTACAGTTGAGCAGATAGTCATAACGTGGATAGTGCCAGGTCCAGATGGTACTAGACATGGCATAACCGCGATCCCGGGCCTCGCGCCGAGTCAACGGCGAGGGCGCAAGATCGGGTGCATTCGATGCATCAGCCGGGGCCGGGCGCAAATCCATCAATCGGTTAGCCACGGAGGTGTAGCTTTGGCCGAGGGTGACATGGTATAGGCTCGTGCCTTGTTTAGTCGGAAGCATCACATACAGGCATGCCTTTCGCTCGTTTCTATGGGGGTTGCACAGAATCAGCAACCAGCTTGGTGTAGATATCTGGGGTGAAGCCCGCGAGTGCGATAAGGCGCCGCTGCCCCTCGGACAGGGATGTGAGATGCAACAAGTGTTGACCAT
>JBBSAN010001070.1:0-2215 GCA_038252265.1 Chloroflexia bacterium | reverse complement strand
GATCAGCACCGCGCCCAGCAGCCCGATCATCAGCACGCCGCCCACCAGCCAGGGCAGCCAGATCGCCGGGTCGAGCCGCACCCGCGCCGGGCCGACTGCTACCGTGCGCCGGAGGATGATTTTAGGTTGCCGATGGCCGATGGTCGGTTGCGGATTATTCATGCTCACTCACTGCTCGCTGCTCGTTGCTCATCACTCATTGCTCGTCACTCATTGCTCATTGCTCATCGCTTGTACATCCGGCGGCCCCGCGAGCAGGTACGGCAGCGCGGGCGGTCGCAGAGGAGCGCCGTGCGGTCGGCCTGGAGGGCGGCGAGGGCCGTGTCCAGCACATCCTGGCCCCGCGAGAGCCAGAGCAGCGCGTGGCCGACCTGCACTTCGCGGCGGGGGATCTGGTCGGCCAGGCGGTTGAACCCCTCGCTGCAATCCGGTTCGCGGGGCATGGTCACAATGCGTGCCCCGGTGCCCGTGCTGCGGTCGGCCACCAGGGCATAGGCCGGGCCGCTCAGGTGGGGCAGGTCGAGCATGAACTCGGCGGCGTGGATCGTCGTGTTGCGGGTGTGGTCCACCCCCTGGAGTAGCACCCAGCCCCCCGTTTCGGCCAGGCGGCGATAGGGGCGCAGGGGGTCATCCATCGGGTGATCGCCCGCCAGGGCGGCGGCGCGGGAGCCGATGGCCGTGACCGACATCAGCGGGTGGGGACTGCGCCGGGCGATGGGTCGCCGCCAGACTTCCCAGGGCACCTGGCCCATGTTGCGGTCGGGCGGCGTGACCGCCGGGTCGTAGGCTTCGACGCTGAGCGGCGGGGGCCACGACGGGTTGCGCAGGTAGCTGCTGAACCAGGTCATCGTCGGCACGACCAGGGTGCCCTCTGGCCCCAGCACACTGCGGATGGCGTCCACCACCGCCGAGGCCCCGCCCAGCATCTGCCCGAAGGCCGACAGGGCGGTGTGGATGATGACCGAGCTACCGGTGGGCAGGCCCACGGCCCGTAGCCCGGCTTCGAGATCGGCCTGGCTGACCTGGGCGACAGCGGTGTGATGGCGAAAAAGTCCCGGCATGAGCGTTAACGGATGTAGTTGGGGCGGGCATAGGCGTCCTGGAACCCCATGCGGCGCAAGTTGTGAGTGGACGGGTTGGGGTGCTCCGGTGTATCGTCGCCCGTTTCCACCGCGAGCCAGCGGCAGCCCAGGTTGGCCGCCGTCTGGATACGCCGGGCGATGATCGCGCCCTGTGCGCCCCGGCGACGGGCGGCGGGGCGGGTGGCGGCCAACCCCAACCAGCCGATCTCCCCGGCCACATACAGGGCACCGGTGGCAACCACCGTGCCACCGTCGAACGCGACATGGTGCCGCCAGCCGGGTCGCCCCACGCACCCGGCGATCCAGGATTGCAACGGGCCGGTGATGCCGAACACTTCCCCGAACACCTCGGCAAACCCGGCGGCCTGATCCGCGGTGATCTCCGTCACCCGCAGATCGGTGGGCGCATCGGGCGGGGGTTCGATGCCCCGCACGAGCTTGATCCAGGCGTCGTCGCGATGGAAACCCCGCGCCTCCAAAAGGTCGGGCAGATCGGCGGGCCGGGCAGCGGGGCTGAGTTGCACCGCCGCCGGGGCACCCTGCTGCTCAAACAGCGCCAGGATCTCATCCAGCAGCGCCGCGCTGGCCGGTTCGGTCAGACCCAGCCCGATCACCCGGTTGAACAGGATGTAGGGCACCTGCTGCATGATCAGCGCCACGGCCCCGCCCCGCACCTCACAGCGCACGCCGAGATCGCGCTGCAACTCTGGCGATAATGCCTCGTACATGTCGGCCATCGCCTGGGCTTCGCCAGACTCAGCGATCCGGGCGATTTCGGTGGGGGTTAGCTCATCCATCGTCTTTGTTTCACTACAGAGGTCACAGAGAACACAGAGAATTGCCTCTGTGACCTCTGTGTTCTCTGTGGTGCATTCGTTTAATATGAGCGGGCGAAGATGCCCCAGCGTTCCGCCGGTTTGCCGCAGACCAGGCAGATATGATCCGGCGGCGCGTCCGCATCTTCCTGGACCAGCGGCAGGCAGCGGATGGTGGCTTTCGTCTCATTCTTGACCTGCTCTTCGCAGGCCGCGTCGCCGCACCACCAGGCCTTGATAAAGCCCCGGCCCTCGATCTCGCGCTTGAAGTCGTCGTAGTTGCTGATCCAGCGGGTGTTCTCGGTGCGGAAGCGGAGG
>JBBSAN010001069.1:0-2217 GCA_038252265.1 Chloroflexia bacterium | reverse complement strand
GAGAGCTGGCCTGTTGGCACCCCAGCGGCCCCATAAGCCGGTCATCGCGCCGATCCGGGGCGTCTCTGCTCTACGATGCTTTGTGCGTGCAAAACTATTGGCCGCACCCTGCCCGCAGATCAAAGCGAGATCAAAGCCGGGCCAGCCTATCAGCGCGGGACGCTGTACACGATCACGACCCCCGATCACGCACCGCGCGCCTGTGGTATAATCACAACTCCATACTCGCCTGGGCAGAGAAGAGAGCGCGCCACCGATGAATCCTGCTGTTGACAACCGGCATAAGCAGATCGCGCTCGCTGCCATTTTGTTGTTAGGCTTGCTGATCCGCCTGCCAACGATAGCCACCGGCTTCCACGCCGCGCATGATATCAATGTGTACATCCACTGGGGCGGATTGGTGCAGACGCAAGGGCTGTCCAACGTGTATGCCGGCCCTGAGGTGGTTTATCCCCCTCTCTTGATCTATCTGTTTGGCGGGGCAGTGTGGCTAGAGGCGCACCTGGGATTGCCGACTCCCACCGATCCAGACGCCCATCGCCTGGCGGCGCTGATTATCCAGGTACCCACGGCCCTGGCTGATGTGCTCACGGCGGGACTGCTCGCCTGGGTGGTTTGGCGGCGTGCCCCGGGGGTGGGGCTGCTGGCGGCGGGCGTGTACCTCGTCAACCCGGCGATCTGGTATGTGACCGCCTTCTGGGGGCAGACGGACTCCGTATACACTGTGCTACTGCTGGCCGCGCTGATGGCCCTGGCGCGGCGGGCCGTCCTTCCGGCCTGGCTGCTCTACGCCCTCGCCCTGGCCTGCAAGTTCCAGAGCATCGCCCTGGCCCCGCTGCTGATCGCCTGGACGCTGGCAAAACATGGGGTGCGGGGGCTGGTCGGCGGGCTGGCCGTGCTGATCGGCGTCGAGACGGTTATGTATGCCCCGTGGCTGCTGGCGGGGCGGGGCGACGATCTGATCCGGCTCGGCACTGTGGCGCTGGAGAAACGGGTGGTGCTGACCGCCTACAATTTCTGGTACGTGTTCCTCGGTGAGAATGTTCGCGCCCGCTCCGATGCCTATCCAACCCCTTTGCCGCTCACCTACCAGGATTGGGGCAATCTGTTGTTCGCCGGGCTGGCGATCGGCATCGTCGGGTTGGCGCTGTGGCGCGGCAGCGATCTGGCGGTGCCCGCCGCCGCGCTGAGCCTGGGGATGTTCCTGGTGCTGACGGAGATGCACGAGCGCCACGCCTTCCCCGCGCTTGCCTTCCTGACCTGGGCCGGGGCCGAGGAGCTAGCCAGGCGGCGACCCGCCAATGCGCCTGCTGGGGTCACCGGGTGGGGACGCTCACGCGCAATCGTCGGGATGTACGGCGTGTTGACGCTGACCGTCTTGTTCAACCTGATCACCATCGTGCCGTTCAGCCCGCTGCTGGGCACGAGCCTGGCGGCGGATGAACCCGCTTCGCCCCGCTGGGTGCTGCTCAAAAGCCTGTCGTTTGTCGTCGCGCTGCTTAATATCGGGCTGCTATTCGGATTGATCGGGTATATTGGGCAGGCACGAGGCCGCGCCCTCCGACCGATCCTCGCGTCCGATAGCCCTGTTCCATAGCCGGGGCGAACTCATGGCACAGATCCGGCTGGGGCGAGAGGATGCAGATCGCCGGGACGCGCGGCGGACCAGCCGTTCACCAGCAGCGATCCGTGGAGACTGGGTGAACCTGACCCTGGAACAAGGTATCGGCCAGCAAGCGCGGGCCGCCTTGCTCGGCCAACGACCGGTGCCGGTTCCAGGCTTCTAACCTAACCGAGGCAACGATGCTCTACCTTCAAGCAGCGACTATTCTGACGCCCGCCACCCGCATTGAGGGCGGGGCGGTGCTGGTGGCCGGCAACCGGATCGTAGCCGTGGGCGAGGCGGCGCGGGTGCCGTGCCCACCGGAAGCCCGGCGGGTGAACCTGGGTGACCGCGAGATCGTGCCGGGGTTTATTGATTTGCAGTTCAACGGCGGGTTCGGTTACGACTTCACGGCCACCCCTACGACGATCTGGGCGGCGGCGGCGCTCCTCCCGCAGCATGGGGTCACGGCCTTCTTGCCGACGATCATCACTGCCCCGCTGGAAACCGTCGCGGCGGCCCAGGCAACCATCATGGAGGGACCACCGCCCGGCTATCGGGGGGCACGCCCGCTGGGCCTGCACCTGGAGGGGCCATTCCTGAACCCGGCCAGG
>JBBSAN010001068.1:0-2223 GCA_038252265.1 Chloroflexia bacterium | reverse complement strand
GGTTCACTTCGGGGAATTCTTCGGACAGGGGGTAGCCGAACTGGGCCAGCCCGCCCTGCGCGTTCCAGACCTCGTAGAAGCCGCCACCCAGGTTGTGGCGCGTTTCGGGGAAGTAGCGGCGGCCCGCACCGGGCGGCTGCGGCGCGCCGGGGGGGAACGTCCTTCCTTCGGTCAGCGTGGCCCCCAGGCGGCCTAGCAGCACTTCATAGGGGCTGCCCGCGTTCTCCGGGTGATACTCGAAGCGGTTGCGCTCGAAATACTGGACGGTATAGCCGCCCTCCTGGAACTCCTCGGACAGCGGGTAGCCGTAGATCGACAGCCCGCCGTGGCTCTCCCAGTAGGCGCGGAAGCGCCCGCCCAGGTTGTGCCCCGTCTCGGCAAAGTAGAGGGCACCGGGCGCGGCAGGGGCGCGCTGCATGGCGGGGGGCGGCGCGATCAGGCGGTAGAGCGTTTGCCCGGTGGCCGAGAAGCGGGCCCAGTCACCATCGCGGGTGACCGCGACGTTGGTCCAGCGGCCATCGGCCCCCTGCGTCCGCAGGATCAGATCCCCGTTCAGGGCCGAGCCGCCCAGTGTAGACCGGACGTTCAGGCCCACGCTAGCCGGGGCACTGATCCAGAAATCAAGCTGGCCGTCCGCCCCCACGCGCCAGGTGGAGAACGCCGTCGCCGGGCCTTGCGCGGTGTATTGCAGCGCCGTGTTCTGGCCCGCCGTGGTGCCCCCGGCAAAGCGGGTATTCGCCCCGCCGTAGAGGAAGCCGATGGCCCCTTGCTGGTCGGGGGTCGGGCCGCTCCAGGTGCCGGGGGTGGGGTTGCCCGCCATCAGCGGCAGCAATTGCTGGAGGGCGCGGGCGATCACCTTCGGCTGCCCGGTGTCGTCATAAATACCGTACGAATTCTGCGAAGCGTTCTCCCCGGCGGGGAAGTTGTTCAGCATCCACTTCATCCCGCCGCCGTAGCCCTGGCTGTAGAGATAGAGCCACAGCCCGATCTCCAGGTTGGCCGTGGCCTGCGGGCTGATCGGCTGCACGCCAGGCGCGGTCGCGCCCTCGTTGGAATAGCCGAACTCTTCCAGCACGAACGGCTGGCCGGGGAAGCTGGCCCGCAGGTTCTCCAGCACGGCGATGGTGCGCTGGAAATTGTCCTGCCCGGTGGGCACGAAGCGGTGCGGGGCCTGGAAGTCGAGCGTGCGGTTGGCCGGGAGCTTCGCCAGCACAATATTGCTGTAGCCCACGGTGATCAGGTGGTTGGGATCGACGCTGCGGATCGTGTCGCGTTGCTGGCCGATCCAGCGGCTCAGGGTGTCGCTGATCGCCGTCAGGAAGGGCTGCCAGGAGGCGGACTCGGGGGCGTCCATATAGTCGAGCGTGGTCTTGCCGGGGCGGCTCTGCGCCCACGCCGCCGCCACGTCGAGGAACTCGCGGTAGAGCCGGTAGGCGTTGACGTAGATATAGGCCTGCTGGTCGGTCAGGCGGGCGGGCACCAAACTGCGCCCCTCGCTGCTCTGGCGGTAGGCGGGTATGTCGGCCCGGCTGATCCGCTCGCCGTATTGGGCGATAAACGTGTCGGTTTGCAGCGGTGGCAGCGGGCTGTCATAGATCGACAGGGCGATCAGGTCGAATTGCGGCTCGTTCCGCAGGTCATAGGCCAGGATGCGGCTTTCGTTGGCGTAGCGTGTCGCCACCCGCCGCTCCACGTCTTGCACCGCCTGGAGGTTCGGCTCCACATAGTCGCTGAAGGTGAGGACCAGATAGAGGCCCTGAGCGCGGGCCAGCCCGACCACCAGATCGAGCTTGCGGAAGTTGTTGCCCAGGATGTCGTTGCGCAGCACCGGCTGCACGAACAGGCGCACGGTGTTGAGGCCCAGCCCTTTAATACGGATGAAGTCTTGCTCGATCAGGCCGGGGTCGAACTGCGCGTCTTCCCACATCCGCCAGGCGCGGTCCTGCGGGCCTTCGTAGTTCACCCCCCAGACGAAGAAAGGCAGGCCGCCGGGCAGGGTCAGCCGCTCGCGGTCGGCGGCGATGCTGGCATAGCCCCCTGCGCCCTGCGTGGGGAACGGGGCGACGGCCACCGAGGCGGCAACCAGGGCCAGCATGAAGAGGCTATTGAGCAGGGTTCCCGTGGTTCGTTGTGGTCGCATGGCAGGTCTAGGTGTGATGCGTGATGCGTGATGCGTGATGCGTGATGCGTGATGCGTGATGCGTGATGCGTATTGCGTAAATC